>CAZWUO010000151.1:0-9551 GCA_964636675.1 uncultured Ectothiorhodospiraceae bacterium | reverse complement strand
ATGGAAGGAATAGGGCGTGTAATAAGGCCTAAATCTATAACGCCACGGGTATATCATCCTAGATTCCGCAGTTAACCGCTATGAGGCATCGTTAAGCGATTGATGAGAAAACAAATGAGCTTGTTTTTCGAATTCATCCAGTGCCAACATTACATCTCGCGACTCAATTTCAGCAACTTGGCTCTTGCAAACACATTAGAATTATTTTACACATTCTGAGCAGTATCGAATAAATTTTCTAAAGTCAATTCATGTTATCCCGATAACCAAAAAATAGATTTATATCTTTAAGGAGCGAAGAAAATGATCCTCAGAATAATTTTTCCATCGATATATGCAACAATGATAAAACCCCTATTCATTTCTCTGTTAATTGTTATTTTAGTAGGTTGCGCGGGCACATTACCTAAACCATCAGATACTAATAGCTCACTCATTGTTGTTTCAGTCGAAGCTGAAAGAGCACTGGGTACCAACCGCCCAGATTTTGTAACTATTCTCAGAAAAGAAGATAGTGAAAATATAAAACATACTGCGAAAAATGGAAAATATTTCTATTTCACGAATTTAGCGCCAGGCACCTATCAAATCGATGCGGCGCAGTTGACGATTAAAAGCGGTTCTACTAGCTCTGCATCTGGTGCGGTAACAACCACTTTTTCCATGAGCATGACTAATTCATTTCCCTTTAATGATGAGGTGAAAAATACTTCAACGATTAAACTAGATGCAGGTGAAGTTGCATTTATGGGCAAGATCACCGCAGAAGGCACATCGAAAATATGGCCTCCAGGTGCAATAGAATTCTCAAATGTTAAAATAAGTAAGACTGAAATTGACGAAAAAACCGCTTTTGATGCTATAAAAAAAACATACAAAGATAACCCATGGATCAAGCGCTTATAATCCTAGATAAAGCAGTTGACCCCTCATGTGAGTGATCAACTGCGGAATCACAAATATGCTCTCTAGGCCCTAGTTGAGTTTACACCCACTGCCAGAAAATGTGCCTGACAAACCTTCTGCTGAATCACTCCATGTGCCACTAAGACTACCAGTTGCAGTATTAAGTGTTCCAGTAATTGCTATACCATCAGATGCTGTTGCTGTTAGAGTGGTTCCTGCAACAGTACCACTTAACGCAAACGACTCATCACCAGCAACGCTATAAGCAATGCCTGTGACATTATTTGAATCATTGACATCAAAGGAAAACAACCCAAAATTATTACCTATATAGTTGCCAGTGAAACGATATTGTGCATCTATTGCCCCACCGATTCTGGAACCAGAAAAACTACCGTCAATTGAAAAGATAGAGTTCTGCCACGATCCCGTGATTTCATCTACTGAGGTAAACTGACCACTGAATGTAGCACCTGAAGTTGCATTCCCACTTACGAATTCAACATTTTGATCATAGCCAATGGGGGTTGTACCACTAAGGCTTATATGCTCATCTTCCGGAACGCTATAGGCGACACCATCCACATTTCCATTAGAGGCATCTATCAAAACCCCAAAGTTACCATTGTCACCACCAGAGAATTTCCCTTTAAACGCACCTGCATATGAACAGAGTAGCGTTGACTCTAAATGCGCCTGTGCAGCACTCGCGCTTGGCAATACAGGCGTTCTATTATCGGCTGATGCTGCATCCGAAATAACGGAGCTTAACGCTGTAGAAAGATCGGCAGTACTAAAGTCAATTTGTGTCCATTTTGCTGCAATCTCTTGAACAGACGATGAAACATTTATGCCATTCGATGGATCTCCATCAACATCCAGCACCATTAGAAAACGCACAATATTCTGCACATCAATAGAGCTTGAACGGCCATCAGATACCAAATCGACAGGGGTAACAACTGATTTTCCAGTCGATGTCCCTAGAGTTACTGCGCCGACTGAAAATATAACTGTCTTCCCAACCTCATATGTAAAACTGCCATCTGAGCCAGTTATGCCAGATTGACCACCTGATACGTAACTGATTCCCCCGGTGTTGGCATCTTTAAATTGACCTGTTGCGATAGTCACTCCGCCATCATCGCTGGAACTGTCTAAGCAAGCTGAGACAGTAAGTGCAACTGATATTGCAAGCATTGATTTCCTAAACATATTTTTCTCCTTAAGTCCTGTAAATAAGAATATACTAGACGCCGAACTTATCAAAAACTATGCCATGCTCAGACGCTTTTGACTGTCCGCTAGATATTTGTAAACACCCACCAACATGGGCAAACAAAGTACTCTGAGGGAAGATCGCCATCCTTAGCGATTTATATCGTTATTAGATGATAACTTCTAAAGAATGACAAGCCGGACTCGTCTTAGGGATCATCTGCTACAGCGTATTTGATGTGCGCTATCTGGGTATTAGCAATCAGGAAGTGCTGGATACCAAGCCAGACAACTTGACGCATCATGTCATAAAGTGTATATACACTTTATGTATAAAAAAGTAACGCCAAAAGAGATTGCCCCGTGTACAGAGTGCGTCTGTTTCAACATTCGAAAAGCATCGCGCATGGTGACGCAAGTTTATGACGAAATCATGCAAGAAACCGGGTTGCGCGGCACACAATTTACCATTTTAGCCAATATTGCAGGCTATCAATTACTGACTATCTCCGTACTCGCTGAAAAGTTGGTTATGGATAGAACGACGTTAACACGAAATTTAAAACCGCTGGAAAAACAGAAGTTGATTGTGATCACACCCGGAGAGGATCGTCGTACCCGCTCGGTTCAGCTCTCAGCTAGTGGGCACGAGACGTTAGCAAGTGCATTACCATTGTGGCGACAAGCGCAGCAGAAGATCACAAAAAAAATGGGTAAAAAACGCTTAAGCCATTTAATCGAAGAGCTTCGTGCGCTTGAAAAAATGACATCAAATCATTAGCTATTTTTTTAATTATATAGGTGTATATGCACTTATAATGGAGGCGATTAATGAAAACAAGCACACCCGCAGAAATATTTTTTGAGCGCCTTACCCGGTGGCCAAAAACCATCATCCTATTTGGCTTATTGCTAATTATCGCAACCGGTTCGTTTATCCCAACGCTACAAAAAGACACTCGTTCAGATGCTTTTATGCCGCCCGATCACCCAGCACTGATCTACCGCGACAAGGTGGAAAAGATCTTCGGCTTGAAAGACCCGATGGTGATTGCGGTGGTAAACGATGGTGAACACGGCATCTTCAATCCACAATCACTCGCGCTGGTGGAATGGCTAAGTCTTGAACTTGAAGAGATTGCCAATATTGATCCTGACCGCATCACCAGTCTCGCGACAGAGAATGATGTGATCGGCACCGAAGACGGCATGTTAGTCGAACCCTTTTTTGAAGAGACGCCGACGACTCAGCAAGAAGCCGATGCCATTCGCAGTGCAGTGATGGACTTCCCGCTTTTCGTCGGCAGTATTGCGGCGCGAGACGGCAGTGCAACGTTGATCGTCGCAGAGCTTGAAGATCAAGCGCTGGCACAAATCACTTACCAATCACTGCTCGAACTAATTGAGCGCGCGCCTAAAGGTGATCACGATAAAATCCATGTTGCCGGTGAAGGCGCGGTGAGCGGATACATGGGTACCTATATCCAAACGGATGCACAACGTCTCAATCCTATTGCCGCACTGGTGATTACTCTGGTACTGCTCATCGCCTTCCGCACCATACGGGGCGCGTTATTACCAAACCTTGTTGTACTCGGCACAGTTGCCAGCGCACTCGGCTTAATGGCAGCCTTCGGTATTCCTTTTTTTGTGATTACCAATGCGCTTCCCGTCGTGCTTATTGGTATCGCTGTGGCTGATTCAATTCACATTATGAGCCAATATTATGAGGAGCTGGCGAAGAATCCCGAAGCGAGCAGCCGCCAGCTTGCAGTACAAGCGATGGCGAAGATGTGGCGTCCGGTCACTCTGACCACGTTGACGACGATGGCAGGTTTTCTCGGTCTGAGCATCGCCTCCATCATGCCACCGATGGAGTATTTCGGCATCTTTGCGATGATCGGCGTTGCGGTTGCCTGGCTCTATTCGATGACGGTGTTGCCCGCCTTCCTCACCCTGCTAAAACCTAAACGTAGCAAAGCATTTGTCTCAACGGTTAAAGTCGATATGTTTGCTCGGGTGATGGCCTGTCTCGGTCGTGTTGTGATTAAAAGGCCCCATTGGGTATTGGCCGTCGGTGCGGTGATTATTATCGGCGGCATGGTGGGTGCGTCAAAACTGGAGCTTAATGAAGCACGCATTACCATCTTTCAAAAAGATGAAGCCATTGTGCAAGCAGACAGCGCCATTAACAGGCATCTCGATGGCGCACATTACCTTGATATTGTGATTGAAACACCGCAAGTGGAAGATCTTTTCAAACCCGAACATCTGCAACGAATCGAGGCGCTACAAAATTATGTAATAACATTGCCGCATGTCAACGGTTCAACATCGATTGTCGATTACCTCAAACAGATGAACCGCGCATTGAATAACGATGATAAAGCCGCATACCAATTGCCTGACAGTGCGGAAATTGTAGCACAGCAGTTTCTGCTCTATTCCGCCAGTGGAGATCCCAGCGATTTTGAAAAAGAGGTCGATTATGACTACCGTCTGGCCAACGTGAGGGTGCGGCTTGATACTGGATTATTCAGCGTAGAAAAAGCAGTGATCGAAGCGGTTGAACTTTACCTTGTGAAAAACTTTAACGGTAATGATATCAATGCCAACTTGAGTGGTCGCGTCAATATCGACTATCACTGGATCAAGAGCCTCGGTGACAGTCACTTCTATAGCGTTGCGATCTCGTTGTTATTGGTCATGGGGATGGCGGCTCTCAGTATGCGTTCAGCCGTTGCAGGGATCATCACCGTGGTGCCTGTCGCCGTCTCGGTATTGCTGATCTATGCGGTGATGGGTTTTAACAATATCTGGCTTGCCATCGGTACGTCGATGTTTGCCGCCATTGCCATCGGCCTCGGTGTAGATTTTTCCGTACACACTATCGAACGACTACAGGTGTTAATCAAAAAAGAGGGTCGCACGATAGATGAAGCGATCACCGCGCTCTATCCCTCTACTGGACGCGCACTGCTATTCAACTTTGCCGCACTGACACTGGGCTTTGGTGTATTGATCACCAGTGAAGTGGTACCACTGACACGCTTCGGTGCACTGGTTGCGGTCGCGGTGGCCAGTAGTTTTATTGCCAGCATGACTGTTTTACCGGCACTGATCAAAGTGATTAAACCTCGATTTATTGGTTTTGAAAAAAATCATTAAGCTTAAATTTCATCATAAACAAGGAATAATCGATCATGAAAATGTCTTACATAATTGTTGGGCTTGTTTTCACATTGACTTCGCCATTGTTATTTTCCGCAGAATTTCCCAGTGGGGATGAAATTGCGAATAACATTAATGCTCGCGATGACGGCTTGTCATTATCACGTACGGTGCGGATGGAGATGACCGACAAACGTGGCAAGCAACGTGTGCGCAAGACGCGAGGATTTCGGAAATATTTTGACGATGATAAACGTACCGTTATTTATTATCTGGCGCCCAAGAATGTCAAAGACACGGCGTTTATGACTTATGACTACGCAGATGCAAACATCGATGATGACCAGTGGCTCTATTTACCCGCGATGCGCAAAGTACGACGTATTTCGGCATCGGATCGTGGCGACTATTTTCTTGGCACCGACTTCACCTACGAAGAGATCAAACTAGAAAGCAAGGTCAGTATCGAAGATTACACACGCAAGACCATTGGTGAAGAAATCATAGATGGGCATCGCACCTATATCGTGGAATCAATTCCGATTGATAAAACCACAGCTAAGGAGCTGGGTTATAGCAAAGTCAAACAGTGGGTCGATGCAAAAATATGGATGGCACGTAAAGCCGAGTTTACCAGCCTGAGAAACAAGCCACTTAAAACCATCTACACCAAAGAGATTAAACAGGTGCAGGGAATCTGGACGGCACATTTGTTAGAAGTGAAAAACCATAAAACAAGGCATACCACTCAATTTATATTCAGTGATATCGATTATCAAAAAGAAATCAGTGATGATCTGTTTACCGAGCGGGCATTGCGTCGTGGGCTTTAAAAAATCACTTGGTCTATTTGTCACTGTCATGCTAATTAGCATGACAGTGACAGCTGCTGTTGACAGTGCCATCACTGTTAGCAACGAATGGGCCTACGGTACGACAGCAAAACAGACGCAGAAATTTGAGACTACTGTTACGCCAGAAATTCAAATTTACCTTGGCAGTGAGGCACAACTCACGGCCATTGGGCGCGTCCGTAGTGACACTAAAAATCAACTCGATACTGACAATAACGTGGATGCCGAGCTACGTGAGTTTTATGTAGAAACGACTATTGGGCGTAGTTTTTTAACCCTGGGCAAGCAGCAAGTCGTTTGGGGTAAAGCCGACGGTTTGAAAGTACTTGATGTGGTCAATCCGCAGGCGTGGCGTGAGTTTATCCTTGATGACTTTGATGAATCACGCATTCCACTGTGGACAATGAATGCAGAGATCCCGATGAATGATGCCACACTGCAACTGTTGTGGATTCCTGATCAGACCTATCATGCGTATGCACAGCCGGGGGATCAATATCAATTCACTTCATCGCTGCTGGTACCGCAACCCCCTGCGGGTGTGGACGTTGTATTTGCGGCAGCAGAGCGACCCAACAACACCCTGGAGGATACCGCCTGGGGCGCACGCCTGTCGGCCTTCTGGCATGGCTGGGACTTAACATTTAATTACCTTTATCATTACAACGATCAGCCCGTACTTTATCGCGAACTGAGTATGACAACGAGTGGCCCAATTGCCACCATCACGCCGCGTTATGAGCGCAACCACCTCGTCGGCACCAGCTTCAGCAATGCCTTTGGTGATTTTACTCTGCGAGGTGAAATGGGTTACATCTTGGATCGTTATATCAGTACTAATTTAGCCTCAGATAGAGATGGCGTAATTAAAACCAATGAATTCTCTTATGTCATCGGACTCGACTGGTTTAGATTCAGCGACACTTTGTTAAGCACTCAAGTGTTTCAATCTCGTCTAAACAATTATCTTCCTGACATGATTCAAAAAAAAACAGAGACCACGCTGACATTTTTAGCCAGGCGTGATTTCATGAATCAGACCGTATCAGCGGAGCTACTGTGGATATACAACCTTAACCTTGATGACGGTTTGGCCAGGCCCAAAATCAGCTATCAATTGAATGATGAGATCTCGTTTAAAGTCGGTGCAAATATTTTTTATGGTGACCCAACTGGCGTGTTTGGGCAGTTTAAAAAAAATGATCACGTATATGCATTAATAGAAGCCTCATATTAGGTGCTTTTCATACCTTAACATCATCATCTGCTTTCCCAGGACTTGCTGGCAAATCCTGAGGCCTGCGGTAACATTCGGAAGATTGAGAGAGATATTGGCAGGTCTAACTATAAACCGCCGGGTAATCTCCTTTCACCTTACGGATGTACTATCATGAACGTATTGCATCTTATATGCATGAACCTAGATTCCGCAAATGCACACTTCAACTCGTCCAACTGCGGATTCTAGGATGATAGCAAAGGAGGCTTACAATGGTTACACAGTTGTTGGGACTAAGTCTTATCGTCTTGGTACTAGCGTTACAAACAGGATGTAAATTCTGGGACAAAGAAGATGACGTTGCGAGCGAAGCACTGGTTCTGCCTTTTAGCAAGAACCCATCGGCATCTGTGTTGAAGTCCGGGTTAGCAGGCGGGCCGCCATTTATTGCCGACCCTGGCGTGATCAAAGACGCGAGCGGTTACCACTTATTTATAACCAATCAATTCTGCGATCTCAACGACAATGGTGAATGGGACGAGGATGAGCATTTGTTTGATGCCGATAATTTGCTGCTCTGCGTCGCTTCTGGGCGAGGTGTCGGTGCGACGATGTATGCCTTTAGCGATGACAAAGGACTGACTTGGACGGTACGGCCGCTGCCTGCCATCGAACCGGGGCCATCTGAATGGGACAATTTCAATGTCGAAACGGCTTTTCCGTTCATTCATGAAGACACGCTTTATATTCTGTATTCGGCATATGGAGATCGGGATGGCGAAGATTTCTTGAGCAGATATCAGATTGGAATGGCCTCGGTTGACTTGAACGGACGTACCGTGAAACAGGCGTTGCTGGACGACGCCGAAACACTCGTCAAGATGGGCGGTGGAACGGAGCCATTAATGGCTGGAAATTACACCACGTCCGATTATGATAACAATACGCAAGAGCCAAGCGTCGTGGTCACTGAAAAAGGATTTGAATTGTATTTTACAGGCCTAAGATTGAGCAAACCCGAGCTCGATCTGTCCACGGAAAGTGGCAACAACATTACCGGCATCGCGCTGATGCGTCAGAAGTTTGATTTCAATTGGGTGAAGACCGGAGATTTCGAAGAAGCATACAACATTGAGAAAGAACTCAGCATTGAGGATATAACAACAGCTAGTGATAAATTCGCGCTGTCGCCGGTAAACATCGGCGAAGTTTACTTTTATGAGGGCAGGTATCATATCTTCTATACAACGCTAGAAAGTGATGCGGATTTCCACCGTGGCGAGCGCATTGCCCATGCTGTTTCGGACGACGGCCTCACCTGGTCCAATATGCAATTGATTTTGGAATCCCAAAATGACGAATCCGACTACGACGGCTGGGGAATTATGGCGCCTACGGTCGTCTTTGAAAACGACGAAGCGGTGCTTTTTTATACCGCCTGGGGTAATACGAGTAATGAGGTTTGTGTCCGGAGTGGAGACGGCGCTAAGTGGGGCGCGGATGTCGATAACGCCTCACGGTGTGTCTATGGCAATTTGGGTCGCGCAACAGCGGCATTGAATTGAGAGCCTTCATCTAGAATCAGCAGTTGGACGAGCTAACGACCTTTTTATGTATCCACGTCACTCTCGGAATGTGAAATCCAAGGCCAACCATGTTCTTGGACAAAACGCTGATAGTTTGAAATTTCCAGTTATACCCAATTTTCAATGCGAAGTCCCGGCACCCGCTCAAACTCTTTCATATTGTTAGTCACGAGAATTAGCCCCATGGCCCTTGCATGCCCAGCAATCATCATGTCGTAAGGGCCAATCGGCCATCCGATACGATATAACTCAGCCCTTAACTGTCCAAAATGTTCTGATGCGTGGTCTTCAAATGGAGCCACTTCTAGGCGTGCGATCAATCCCTCGATATCGGCAAGGTTTCGTTCTGGCTGGGATGATCGCTCAGCACCATAAATCAGTTCACCTTTTGTGACGGCTGAGATGCACATTTGGTTTTCATGTTGTTTGAAGGCTTCACGAACCTGCGTAGGACGATTTTTGATGGCGTAGATGACAATGTTGGTATCCAGCATGTATTTCAGCATGCTCAAAGTGCCCCGCGCTCTTGGTCGGACGGTTGGTCACGGTCGAGCATAAAATCATCGGATACGCCAGGACCATCGAACCACTGATCCC
>CAZWUO010000150.1:0-9582 GCA_964636675.1 uncultured Ectothiorhodospiraceae bacterium | reverse complement strand
TTTCAATTTCTATCCAATACTAAATTCGGTAAGTTATTGTTTTGCAGTCCCTTACCACCTGTTTTTACAGCATTGTAGAACTCTAATGCTGTCATGTTTCTTGCTTCCTCAATATTTGCAACGATATCAACACTAGGTGGAATATTTTCTGGCGGCTCCATGCCAGTAGGATCATTTAAGTTTATTGGATTATTGTTGACATAAACATAAAAATTTATTCCCGCGTTAAATCCCAACGGATCTTCCGATGTAAACCGTCCTATCTCAGGATCATAATATCGTGCGCGATAATAATACAATCCGGAATCACGATCATATTCTCGTCCCGTGAATAACATGTCGTTGCTCACGCTTCCGGTTTCACTCAGGGGTTTACCAAAAACGTCATAACTTACTGTTGCTTCCGTTGCTCCTGCATGACCGGTTAATGCCGTAACGGAATTCAGTTGGTCGTGATGATAAGTTACATTTACTTTGTCAGCAGGATTTGAAGTAGGATAATCATACCCATTAACAATTTCATCAATCACAACACCCCGCATGTATTTTGATTGTAACTGCCCAGTAGCGTTATACGTCGCTTCTAAATGCTCACCTTCTAGATGATAAAGTTTGGCATCTTTTTGTATTCGGTAATCATTGGGATCATATTCAAAAGAATTGGTTGCGGTATCTGTTGTAATAAGACTCGCACGACCTTTTCCATTATAACTAATGGTATATATTGGATTACCTCCACCATCTTTTTTCTGGGTAATTCTACCACTATTATCATATGAGAATTGTCGATGTAAAGGACCCGTTGGGTAGCCCATGCGGATATCCAATAACCGATTACCCAACGGAGGACTATCAAAACCAGCTGGATTATAGGAATAGTAATAGGCCATACCAAGGCCAAGCATCACCTTACGATTACCCACTGCATCGTAAACATATATTCGATCCTCTCGATCATCAGTTGAATCCACATTTACTAAGCGATATAGCCCATCATAAGTATAGGTAACGTTACGGCCAGAAACCGAATCAGACTGCTGTATGATATTACCGATTGCATCATGTTGATATGCAATATCTTCCACAACAGATCCACTAGCAGAAATATTTTTTAGAGAAACGAGCCTGCCATCATTATCGTATCGGTAATGGGTCTTTGCACCATTTGACAAGATACGATTTAATAATCGACCGGCGGGATCATAGTGATAAGAAACTTGCAGATAGGCCGAATTTTTCTGGGCTACTAAACGATTGCTACTATCATATTGAAAATGAGTAACATCCCCTTGATAATCTGTTTTAGTGGCAACGTTTCCAACTGCATCGTAAGTCCAACTCAGTGTTTTATTTAACCGTGAGTCGGTTTTGCTTGCGACTTGATGTTTTGTTGTATAGGTGTAAGTGTAGGTAACATCATTGTTCTCCACTTTAACGAGATTTCCAAAAGTATCATAAGTATAGGTCTCTTGCGTGTTGCCTACCAAGTATTGAATGTATTCAATTGAAACGAGACGATTTAACACATCGTATGTATGCTCGCGTACACGAGCCTCTCGGTCTTGGCTTACCAATACATTGCCGATTTCATCATAAAGCATAATCATTCCATACTCATCAAAAGGTGTTTCGATGATGGGGTCAATAGTTGCAACTATACGGCCTAGATCATCGTATGCAAAAATTGTTGCCTGGCCTTCCGGGTCAACTATAGCGGTAACATTGCCGAGAAAATCATAGGTATATTCGGTTTCACCCAATTGAGCGTCTAACTGTGTGATCAATCGGTTGAGTTCATCGTATGTACGTGACTCACTTACCCCTTGATAATTTCTTGGATGGTTAATCGGATCGGCTATAGCATTTGCATCTATCGTTTGTATAACATTTCCATTTTCATCATAAACATATTGGGTTTCATAACCTAATGGAGTTATTACTTTTGTTTGTTGGCCGAGCACGTCATATTCAAAACGTGTGACATTACCGCTTGGATCTTTGGTCGCAATCATTCGACCCGCTAAGTCGTAAACAAACTCTGATCGGTAACCATTAGCATTTATAATGGCCGTGCGCCGATTCATTGCATCATATTCATAACGCGTTATATGATTATTAGCATCCGTTTGAGAAATTAGGTTTCCATTTTCATCATATTGAAAGCTGGTGACGTTTTCTAAAATATCAGCTGTGGATATCAAGCGGTCGGCGGCATCATAGGTATTAGTAACATATATGCAGGTCACGTAACCGTTCTGCGGCCCTGTGCAATTAGCTTTTGTTTGATTTGTGAGATAGTGTACTTTTTCTTGAACGATCTTACCGTTTGCATCGAATATAGTTTCTTTAATGTCACCTCGTGGATTGGTAACCTTAGTCACTCTATTCAAATCATCATATTCATAACTTGTTGTAATATTGATTAGCGTTGGGTTTTGCACAGAAGTACGACGCTGAACGGTCTCAGATATTTTACGACCTAATATATCGTACGTAAAACTTGTAGTGATACTATTACCAGTCTCTGCGCCAATAACAGTCATACTTTGTAGATTAATTCCATCAGCTGTATAGGTGAAATGGGTCATTCGTTTGGGGGTATTGTTTGCCTCGAAATATTCAATTTTCTGTTTTAGTTGGCCAAATGCCGAATGCGCCAAGTCTGCATAGTAAAGGTACTGTACGAGGATAGTTGGTCCTGAAGGATCGGGAATAATTATTTCGCTCAATTTACCCTGAACAGCATCATTATTTGAATTTGTTGCTTGATAATAAACATGAGTTGTAGAATTTCCTCGCTTGTCAGTTGTTGTTACCGGTTGATCAAAAAGACCATAGTCAAAGTCAACATTGTTATTGAGCGCATCTGTTTCGCGAGAAACCCGACCGAAATTATCTGATGCTATCTCATCAGTTATACGATTGGCTTTGTAAGAGTATTTCGTTTCAAATCCCAATGCATTAGTTTTTGAGTAACGTAGTTCATCTTCTGTATTTTTAAATAAAAGTATTCCGTTATCTTTTTCGGTCATTTTTATGAGCGCCCCATTTTCATCGTAATAATGCTCCATGGCATTACCACGAGGATCTGTCACTCGAGTACGTTTGCGAAAGAGGTCATAACTCAATGATTCGGCTTCACCTAAGGTGTTCGTATAATCATAGGCTTGATCATTTTCATAATAAGTAAATGCCATTTTCCAAGACTTTCCATTTCTAATAGCAGGCTTTTCTAATTCGTGAAGCAAATGAGTATCCGTATGATAAGAGTAAGTTCTTGTATGATTTAATGGGTTTATTGCTGAGATTAGATTTCCGTTGGTATCGTAAAGATAACTCCAGGTTCGACTAGTCCAATCACTTACATTTTGAATATGCTGGGATGCACCGTTATAAGTGAATATCAAACCTGTACGGCCATTGATGTCTAGGTTATCTTGTACGGAAATCAAGCGGCCCGATACATCATATCCCAAGTTGAGTCTATTGTTGTATGGGTCTTCAATATACGCAAGTCTTGCAGTTTGTCCCGGTGTTGATTTTAAACCACTCCCCTCAAATACGTATTTAATGCCGTTGCGAAAACTTAGCGTAAATTGCCCAACGATGGGAGTATCCAACTGTAAGGTATCATATTCACCATTTGGTGATGTCACTGCATAGTTCGACTCGTTTATAAGGTAGATATGCTCTCCGCCGCGTTCGTCAACATAACTTATGGATGAAGTTATACCATTACCATTTTCAGGTGCCTCACTTGGAGGGTAATTAGGATACTGACCATAATCATTGGATTTGAGTCGCATTCCGTAACTATGGCTCCAGCCAAAACCTAAACTGCTGTCGTTTGACGACTGATCAGAATTATAAGTTCGTGTAAATGCGTAGTTCAGGTTGCCACGATTTTTTATCACAATATCAGTTTCATCGTGATACATATTACCCGTCACGGTTGAGACCGGATCAGATGTTGAAGGTGTCTTCACTAAATCATTATTTGAAACCGAGACTAAACTCAGGTCTGTAAAAACCGAATTATTGAAGTCGTCGCTGGTTGCGGGATCTATTGTTTCTTCAGCAGTTACATATTCACCGCCACTGGTTAAGCGGTTACTATGATTTACAATGGCATAAGTAGAACTTGCCAAATCGTTATCGAGATTGTAAGTATTTTTGAGATACACACCAAAGAGGTAATTGCTATCTTGCGGTAATCGAGAAGGCATAATGTACTCATACCAACCACCTGAGACTAAATACATTTCATCGCGTATTTGTCTTACGAACTCAATATCGTATTCGTCTATTAATCTAGAAGTATTTCGATACACGTAGTCATTCGAGTTAAATCCTTTGTCTCGATCAAAAAAGTCTACGAAATTATTAATCTCGCTAATATTTATTTTATTGTTAAAGCAATTCTCTAAATCCACTACTAACTGAGAAGGAGCTGCTGTATATATAACATCCTCTCCATTTAGCCCTCCCGGACAGGTGATCGTTTGATCATCAGAGACATCTATTGCTCCAGTTGTAATTGTCATTGTTCCATCAAGAAATCTCGATAAAACTACAGTGATTGAAGCTGAAGGTGTTGCAGTAAAAATGTTCGAATTCTGTTGTAAGGTGAATTCAAATTCTATTGTATGAGTATTATTAGATGGGGTTCCATTTTTACCAACATCAATATAAACATCACCGTTAGCATCTGGTTGAGTGTAGCTATTTACTTTGAATGTTGCTGGACTTGTAACCACTACACTATTTATCGCATACGCACCTAATCCACTATACTTAAAAGTTTCTACGTCTGTGTTATCTGCTACTTGAGCCAAAATAGTAACTACATAATCACCGTCGGTATGTTGTGTCGTTTCATTAATGATGTACTCATACTGCAAAGAATTAGTTCTACTATAACCTCCAACTGCAAATCCAGTAGGACTCGTAACGTTCGCAGACAGCACATCATACGTTTGATAGTTTGAACTCAGGTTTTGAAACGACAAATTTGTTTTAAGCTGTCCTTCTGTGGCTACATCGGTAATAAGTTGGTTTTCAAAATTATCATAATTACTAAAAAAATCATCTATTCCATTGTCTGCATTGTATGTCACCAACACAGTATTGTTGTTTTCAGCTGTTAGCCCACCAATATCGGCGCGAAATACATGAAATGCATCTGTTGCCCCTTCAGTGCCTGAGTAATCCCAAGAAACTAATCGTCGGCCAAATATATTTGAATACTCGCGCTTTACAAAATTCGCTGGAGCATCACCACTAAAGCCCAGGCTTGATACAGATGCGGGAAAAGTATTAACCTGCCCGTCATTCTTAATCTCAAGCAATGACTTGCCTTGCTCTAGAGCAAACTGTATCCCTCTTACTGTAGAAATAGCATCATAGCCTGTGATTGTTTGCCATATTTCATGCTCTAACGACGAACCGATATGGCCGAGAATTTTAAATGTCTCGTTTGAATAAACAGCAGGTTGATCAATTTCCCAACTCCCATTCAGACGTATCCCTTTAAGATCAATTAGAAGTCCACCGGGAGTAATCGCAAAAGGAACATTGTCCAAATATTCAACTTCATGCGTTGTGCTAACCACGCCTATATAAGCAGAAACCGGCGATATAATCCCTTTCAACCGGCTATATCTTTCCCCTTCTTCCCTAAAACGTGTGTAATAGAGTGACTGAGCCACATATAATAAACCACCGGTCAGAGCATCTTGAGCATCTAAATCATCAATGAGTGGCACATCACTTACATCAACTATTCCATTTGCGTTTTTATCAACAAATGGCGTACCTGGAATCCCTATCATGCCTGTTTCATCAATGATAACCGAATAGGTATCATTAGCAGCTAGTAGATTTTTGTACGCGCGACGAACTTGCGTAATGTTTGACGTTTCTCCTCCAGCAGCCACCAAGTAATACCCACCAATCATTAGGTCACTATAAGTAACTGAAATTGGATCAACGCCAGGTGCTACATCAACCGTCAATGCTAATGAAACCTTAGTACCCACGACTAATTCCACACCGTTACACGTGATACTCCCGGCGGTTACTGAACTCCCCACTTGCTCCCCATCTAAGCGATGCCCAAATATTGTTGATCCTTCGGTATTAAAAACCGTAACTGTCAATTGATTGGTGCTTAACTCAGTTATTGGAAGAGTTACGGTAGGTAATAATCCAAAAATATTTCCACAAGCCGAATGCGTTACTGTACTGGTTAAATATTTTGTCCAATTTTCTGTGGAAGCGTTATCATGATCTTCTACAGAATCATATCGTGTAATACTTCCAACAACATCAAATGGCAATGAGGCTGGTAGCAAACCAGACTCGTCTTTAATAATTTCACCACTATCAATCACGTCTTCCAAGGTTACACCGGGATGGTTTGTACGCAAATAAGCGAGTGCTTGCTCTTCAAATATCTCAAGAGGGCTTTTGTTTTTTAATCCTAAGGGATAATTTGGACTACTATCCAGTATTTGCGCACTATAATAAGCCTCATAGTCAAAATTCAAATTACGCAAAAGCATTTTGTGAATTTCTTTGTATTTTTTCTGTTTAAATGAAACGTCGAGAGAAACCCAGCGACACACACTACTTTCGGAAACACAAACCGAATCAACTATCGGACTCCCGCCTCTATATTGATCATACTTGATTAATACCTCAGTCCAAACATGTTCAAAAGAAACGTAAACAGGGTCACTATCATCGATATTTTGAATGCCTTGATTCCTAAGCACTGAAACAGCTAATTCCGTATTTATTACACCAAGCCAGTTTGCTAACTGGCTTTTTGTAATTCTAATATTTCCTTGTGCGTAGCGTGCTTTCAATCCTTGTGACCGAAACATCGCTATCAATGTTGAAGATAGATCAACATCATTTCCACGAAGACTGAGAAAGGTATTTATAGTATTACTACGCGCACCATGATAAATCGAATATTCTGTATTATTTCTCAGATGCTCGTAAATCCTTGCGGGAGTAGCTAGTCCGGCAGCCTTACTACTTAAAAAATCGGCATCGCCTCCTTGGTAGAGAATTTCCCTGGTCTCGCACAACTGCAAATCTTCACCTGAAACTAAACAATTAGCCCAGGAGTTACTCGCGACTCCAAGAAACAATAAAAAATAATAAATACTGTGCCTGAATATACGAATCATCCTGTTTTCCTTCGCGGTGATCTTAACGATGTTTAGTCATTGTTTCAAAAGTTGGATTTATTTTCTTAACAATAGGGGAAAAGCCTTTTAAATCGAACCGAGCAATCATGGCTTTGACTTTCTTCAATTTGTTTGTACCGTTACTTGTTAGTAGTTTTTGCAACTCATTTTCGATTGATAGTGCTGTTGTTGATAACAACTCCTTGCGCGATTTTTGACTCTTACCAAATATTCGTTTTGTAGCAAAATTTTGTGACTTTTTTCCTTGCGCATCGATCTGCTTAGAATTTGATTTTTCTGCAACCAGACTTAGTTGTGCACGGTGATTACTTATCTGCAAACTGGTATCTTCAATCAATACATTAATTTTTTTCGAACGATTTTTATTATCGAGAACATTTCTAGCTTCGTTTAGGCTTTCCCCACTATTTAGCATGAGAGCAGAAGGCTCTAGAGGCATTATTTTCTTCTTAGAAGGGGTAGATGACTCTATAAACCCTCCTGTTTGCTTGTCAAAATGTGCTGCAATTTGTTTATTATTTAACTCAATTTTACTAACGACAATGCTACTAACTAACTTGTTATTCTTAATATATTCGGGCAACGATACCAGCTCTGTTTGCAACTCCATTTTCAGAGTTTCAAGTATTTCTCCCATGTTTTTTACGACAAGGCGATCTGAAATAAGCTCTTTATCTAATCGTTTTTTCTCAATGTCTCTGGAAACTAGAATTACTCGCGATAGATAATTGAGATTCTTAAGGTCTTTGGAAGAGAGACGGGTTTCCGCAAAAACAAAACTACTTTCAAAAACCAACACGCTAATAACTATACAGACAAATATTGCAATTTTTTTCATCTTATAAGCACTCTATAATTGTATGCATAGCGACGATACTTATCATTACGTACGGAAAAAAGAGAGTAACCCAAGCATTCTTCTACTCACCAACGCCAGCATAGTACATTAAGTGAAACAAATAGAATTAGAGCATTTATTCGTTATGAGCAACTAATACTATCACGGGAATTGTTAACACTATTCGGGGATTTTTCGAAATTCTTTGGGTGTTATGCTATACGCTTGTTTAAATGCACGATTAAAAAAAGATTGATTGTCGAGACCAACTTGGTAGGCTATTTGTTGAACGGTAAGATTTGTATTACTTAGTAACTTTTTAGACTTTTCAAGCCGAAACTTTTTAATATACTTTTGAACCGGCAATCCAACTTCGTGGCTAAATTTTCTAGAAAAGGTATCAACACTCATGCAACATAAATGAGCAAGATCTGAAAGTACTATTTTATTCTGATAGTTCGAGTATATATAATCTAATGCTGACCTTAGTAGGCCATCGTTTTTCTCATGGCAATTGGATCCTGAAATATCCAAGTCAACATTAGGTGGAAAGCTATTTATAGTTTTTCTATTTTCATTATCCAGCTGTTTTCTTAACAAAGTGATTTTTGAAACAAAGTGATTTTTGAAACAAAGTATTTTTGTTCTTCTGTTACCGCAATGTAATCAGATAAACCCATGCGAAGAACCCGTCTAGATAAGTCAAGTATAAATGATTCGCTATTCACAATAATAGGTAAATGTAGGCTATGATCTCTAACTTTACTCAATATCGTTAGCTCTTTCTCGTAATCACACCCAAAAGCACAATGATGCAATATCGCGTAGATGTCATCTACATTCGCCCTTGCTAATTGATGCAAGCTAGATTCGTAAAAAACCGATGAGTCAAATACTGAGGCTATGTTATGGTCAAATAGATATTTAGAGTAATTAACACAATATATTTTTTTTTGCATTTTTTTATCATTATAATGATAGAAGAACAAATATATTTATTCTTCACTTTTTATAAAAAAATCGATGTGCATATATTTTACTAACGTGTAATTATTGTTTTCTTTTTTAATCTAACATTTTTTTAATTGAATAAACTATATATTTTTAATATTTTTTTTCATGCTTAGTACTTTAGTGCTAAGAGATTAACACTAAAGTACTAAGCATATGAGAATCAAAATGGAAATAAAATCACCACGCACAATTGCTGCATATAGCATATAGCATATAGCATATAGCATATAGCATATAGCATATAGATGGAGCAATTATTAGGAATTGAGTACGAGAGTAAACCCTAGCGCTGCATAATAAATAACGAAATCTACTACGCCGCCTTATCAATTACATCCATTAAGTGTAGGAACTCTTTTTCAATCGCTTTATTGGCCGACATTGAAAGCGTCAATTTGCCTTGCGGACGAATGAGTCGACCAGCGCGCTGAATGATTCGCTTTCGTACCGTATCCCGCTTTTCTTGTGTGGTACGACTCGCCGGTTGAGCGATCATTTGCAATTCTTTGT
>CAZWUO010000149.1:0-9723 GCA_964636675.1 uncultured Ectothiorhodospiraceae bacterium | reverse complement strand
CATCACTCGTGGATCATCCCAGGGAATAAAAGGCAATTTAGTGACCCGCGAGCCGACGGCAATGATGCAGTTTTCAAAACCGATATTCGTTGTTGTTCCATCATCGGCAATCACTTCTAGAGTATTCGTCGAAGTAAACTTTCCGTAGCCCTGGACGATTTCTACTTTACGCTGTTTTGCAAGCTGCTTAAGCCCACCGGTTAAACGGCTGACCACTTTATTTTTATGCGCGCGCAATTTATCGATATCGATATTTGGTTTATTAAAAGCAACACCAATGTCTGCAAACTCCTCCGCTTCGTTAATTACTTGCGCAGTATGCAGTAAGGCTTTGGAAGGAATACAACCCACATTCAGACAAACACCACCAACGCTTGCATAGCGTTCAATCAAGATAACCTTTTTACCCAAATCCGCCGCACGAAACGCAGCGGTGTATCCACCGGGGCCAGAGCCTAATACGACGACTTCTGCTTGCATATCAATCTGGCCACTAAAATTAGCTCCTTGTGGGCTAACAACACTTTCTGTGCGAGGTTTTGTCTCAGACTTTGTTTCGAGCTTTGCAGCAGACGCTGTTTGCGCAGATATTGACGGCTTGTTCTCGCGAGCCGGCATATTTGCACTCGCTTCCAGCATAACGATAACACTGCCTTCCGCCACTTTGTCGCCAATGGATACGCGTATTTCTGTTACAACGCCTGCAATAGGTGCCGGAATTTCCATTGAAGCTTTATCCGATTCAACAGAAATCAAAGAATCTTCCGCGTTAATCCTATCCCCAGGATTTACCAGTATTTCGATTACTTCTACTTCCGAAAAATCGCCGATGTCCGGAATTTTTATTTCGACAACATTGCTCATAATGAGATTCCTTGTTTACAATTTTCTGGCTTATGCCAAGCGCTACAACAATAAACGACGAGTATCCGATAAAACTCGACTCAAGAAAGAAGTAAAACGTGCACCATCCGCACCATCAATAACACGATGATCATAGGACAATGATAACGGTAAAATGAGTCGTGGCATAAATTCTTTGCCATTCCAGACGGGCTGAATTTTTGAACGTGATACGCCAAGAATAGCCACATCGGGTGCATTCACAATCGGGGTAAACTTGGTTCCACCAATACCACCAAGACTCGAAATGGTAAAACATCCGCCTTGCATATCAGCAGGCCTGAGCTTTTTATCCCTGGCCTTGCCACTTATTTGCATGAGTTCTTGCGCTAATTCGACCAATGTTTTGCTATCCACCGCATTGACTACGGGAACCACTAAACCATCAGGAGTATCCACCGCGATACCCACATTAAAATATTTTTTTAAGATAAGATTGTCACCGGTCGCATCCAAAGACGCATTAAATCGAGGATACTGCTTCATTGCCGATACCACGGCCTTGAGCAAAAAAACCAGCATCGTTAATTTAATCCCTTTATCCTTATATTCCTGCACCATGGACTTTCTAAAATCTTCCAGATCCGTAATATCGGCCTCATCAAACTGCGTCACATGCGGTATCGTCACCCAATTACGGTGTAAAAATTTACCGGTCAGTTTATTGATTTTAGTCAATGGCTTTGTCTCAATCTCACCCCATTGACTAAAATCAATTTCCGGCATGGGTTCAACACCCAGTCCAGAGCCTCCTCCTTGCGATAATGCGCGTTTGACATAATTTTGCACGTCTTCGCGGGTAATACGTTGTTTACGCCCCGTGCCTTCAATCTGGCCAAGATCAACACCGAGTTCACGCGCAAACTTTCTAACACTCGGGGTTGCATAAGCTTTGGATGAACTGCCAGTGCGAATGCCCGCCGTTGGCGATGGCTTGTGAGGTGTAGGCGCCGATACAGCTTTTGCAGGCAGAATGGGCGCAGCTACCGGGCTAGGCGCTGGCTTTTCAGTAACGACTTCGGGTGCGGCCACATTCGACGGATCTAAGATTAAAATCAAACTACCTTGCGATACCGTATCACCCAGCTTAATGCTAATTTCTTTTACAACACCCGACTCTGGCGCAGGAATTTCCATCGCTGCTTTATCGGACTCAACGGAAATGAGAGAATCTTCCGCTTGCACGGTATCGCCTACTGCAACTAAAATCTCAATGACTTCTACACCGTCAAAATCGCCTATGTCTGGAACTATAATTTCTTTTGTCATTTTTGCCTTTCCCCTTTCGGGCTACCTGCGTATATAAAAATTAGCCTGCTATAGTTGCACTAATTTTGTTCGCTCTCCCTAAGCAAAATAGGGATTCGGTTTTTCAGGATTAATACCATATTTTGTTATCGCTTCCGCCACTTTTCCGGCGGGCAATTGCCCTTCATCAGCCAATGCTTTAAGCGCAGCAACCACGACGTGATACCGATTCACTTCAAAATGTTTGCGCAATTGGGTACGTGTATCACTGCGCCCAAAACCATCGGTGCCCAATACTTCGTACCGCCCCGGTATCCATTTACGAATCTGATCGGCATAGTTACGGACATAGTCTGTCGCCACGATGACGGGGCCGCGACGCCCCTTCATGCATTGCTCAACATAAGGAATTTTTGGATCTTCTAGCGGATGTAAACGATTCCAACGATCGATATCTTGGGCTTCACGGGTTAATTCATTAAAACTGGTGGCACTCCATATATCTGAATCTACCGCCCAGTCATTTTCGAGCAACTCAGCCGCCGCGATTACTTCGCGCAAAATCGTACCCGAGCCCATGAGCTGTACTTTACGTTTTTTCTTACCACCCGAGCGGAATAAATAAAGACCTTTAATGATGCCTTGCTCCGCACCTTTCGGCATCGCGGGGTGGGTGTAGTTTTCGTTCATCGTGGTCACGTAATAAAACACATTTTCTTGTTCGGAATACATACGACGCAAGCCATCTTGAACAATAACGGCCAACTCATAATTAAAACTGGGGTCGTAACTAACACAATTGGGAATGGTAGCAGCGGTGACCAAACCATGACCATCTTGGTGTTGTAAACCTTCGCCTGCTAGGGTCGTACGACCCGCGGTTGCACCAATCAAAAAACCTCGTGCTTGCATGTCGCCCGCAGCCCAGGCTAAATCTCCGATACGTTGAAAACCAAACATCGAATAATAGATATAAAAAGGAATGGTGTTCACCGCATGTGAACTATAAGACGTTGCAGCGGCGATCCAAGAAGACATAGACCCTGCTTCATTAATCCCTTCCTCAAGGATTTGGCCACTTTTATCTTCTTTATAAAACATAATTTCATCTTTATCTTGCGGCGTGTAAAGCTGACCCACCGAAGAATAAATACCGAGTTGACGAAACATGCCTTCCATTCCAAAGGTACGCGCTTCATCCGGCACGATAGGAACAATATGTTTCCCTATTTTTTTATCGCGGCAAAGTATCGTGAGCAATCGAACATAACCCATGGTCGTCGACATCTCTTTTTCGCCACTGCCTTTTAATAAGGTATCAAAGGCTGATAATTGAGGAATTTCCAACGGTGCTGCAACCTGGTTGCGCGAGGGTAAATAACCACCGAGTTCTTTACGTCTGGCATGCATATACTGCATTTCCGCAGAGTCATCGGCAGGTTTATAATATTTTGCCGCCGCAGCATCTGCATCATTTAGCGGAATATTAAATCTATCCCGCACGTAAATCATTTCATCGGCACCCAGTTTTTTCTGCGAATGCGTTCGGTTTTGGGCTTCTCCGGCGGCACCCATGCCATAACCTTTTACGGTTTGCGCCAAAATAACCGTCGGCTGGCCGGTATGTTGCGAAGCCGCGTGATAAGCCGCATACACTTTATGCGGATCATGCCCACCACGGTTTAAACGCCAAATATCATCATCTGACATCTTGGAAACCATGGCTTTTAACTCAGGGTATTTGCCAAAAAAATGTTCGCGCACATAGGCACCGTCTTTGGATTTATAGTTTTGTAAATCGCCATCAACTACCTCCATCATGCGCTGCTGTAACAGGCCATCTTTATCCATGGCCAAGAGCGGATCCCAATAAGACCCCCATAACACCTTAATTACATTCCAGCCGGCACCCCGGAAGCTCGCTTCTAATTCTTGCACGATCTTGCCATTACCCCGTACCGGGCCATCCAGTCGTTGCAAATTACAGTTTACTACCCAGCACAGATTGTCGAGATTTTCACGCCCACCCAGAGAAATCGCCCCCAGAGATTCGGGCTCGTCCGTCTCTCCATCGCCGAGAAAAGCCCAGACTTTGCGATTTTTGGTATCGGCCAAACCACGATCTTGCAAATACTTCATAAATCGCGCTTGGTAAATCGACATGATAGGCCCCAGCCCCATGGATACGGTTGGGAATTGCCAGAAATCAGGCATTAACCAAGGATGGGGATAAGAAGAAAGCCCATCACCATCAACCTCTTGACGAAATTTATCCAGCTGCTCTGCGCTCAAGCGACCTTCCAAAAACGCGCGCGCATAAGTCCCTGGGGAAGCATGACCTTGCGAATAAATTAAATCACCACCATGTTCGTGGGATGGCGCACGCCAGAAATGACTAAAACCAATATCGTAAAGCACCGCGGCTGACGCAAACGTTGCGATATGCCCGCCTAATTCAGACGCTTTACGATTCGCTTTAACCACCATCGCCACGGCATTCCAGCGAATATACGAGCGTATGCGATCTTCCATCGCTTGGTCACCCGGTATAGGTGCTTCTTTATGCGGGGGTATGGTATTTACATAGGCCGTATTCGCCGAATAAGGTAGATTTGCACCAGAACGTCGCGCCTTATCGATCATTTGCTCTAACAGATAATGCGCACGCTCTACGCCTTCGTTTTCAATAACAGACTCGAGTGCATCGATCCATTCCTGGGTTTCAATAGCGTCGATATCGGGCAATTGTTCTCTTTGAGACATCATTCCAACCTCATTTAGGTGCATAGTATCCAATGGTGCTTATATAAGGAGTATCATGAAATTTTCACGCATAAAGGTCAATGTTTTTAGGCTGAGTTTAACTGCTATATTTTTTTCAGCTGTAATATCAATAAGTAACAGACTAAGAATAAATCAAAAGCAATCAAGTCACGTGCCAAAACTTCTTGTTCAGGTGTCTATTTTCAGCCAATAGGCTAAATAATAGTGTTTTTCTAACAAAATATGCTGCCTGTCCTGAAAAACACCGGTTTATCAGAGACCCCATCATTTTATTTATTTATTTTTCAATACATTACACTTATAGTTCTTTTTTTAATCAGGCCTAAAAACACGCTACAAACCGAGAATCACATTGAGCGATCAAACCTCGCAATGTGCTATGATCCTGACAAATGTTGAATTCGGCTCAATCCCAAAGAGTAAATAGCTTGCAAGAAATCCAATTAACCCAGCCAGACGATTGGCATCTACACCTGAGAGATGGGCCAATATTGAATGATATTGTCGACTTTACCGCGCGCCAGTTTGCTCGGGCCATCGTTATGCCGAACCTGAGTCCGCCGGTTACCACGCTTGCAATGGCGGCGGCATACCGCAACAGAATTTTACAAGCAAAAGACCCGGCACTCGCTTTTAAACCATTACTGACGCTTTATTTAACCGCTAACACCACACCACACACCATTCGCGAAGCCGCCCAGCATCCTGATCTTTATGCGTGTAAATTATACCCTGCGGGGGCGACAACAAACTCTGATCATGGGGTCACTCACATTGAAAAAATCTACCCTGTGCTGGAAGCTATGCAGCAAAACAAGCTTCCATTGCTCATACATGGTGAAGTCACTTCACCAGAAGTCGATGTATTCGATAGAGAAGCCCGCTTTATCGAAAAAATATTGGCGCCCCTATGCGAGCTATTTCCCGAGTTGAAAATAGTTTTTGAACACCTCACCACAAAACAGGGGGTCGATTTTGTCTCTGCTGCCAAGACCAATGTTGCAGCGACAATTACCCCGCAACATTTGTTACTGAATCGCAATGCGCTGTTCACCGGCGGCATTCGCCCACACCATTACTGCTTGCCCGTGCTTAAACGAGAGCAACACCGCTTAGCCCTGGT
This sequence comes from uncultured Ectothiorhodospiraceae bacterium, assembly GCA_964636675.1. Classification (GTDB taxonomy): domain Bacteria; phylum Pseudomonadota; class Gammaproteobacteria; order S012-40; family S012-40; genus JALUUH01. Next base: position 3,665 of record CAZWUO010000149.1, on the reverse strand, counting down.
AAAAGCCGCGACTAGCGGCAATGCGAAATTCTTTCTTGGTACCGATAGCGCACCACACGCAAGATCAAAAAAAGAAAACCCTTGTGGCTGCGCCGGAATTTTTAGCGCACATGCAGCGATCGAGCTTTATGCTGAAGTTTTTGATCAAGCGAATGCCTTAGATAAACTTGAAGGTTTTGCCGCATTTTTTGGCGCTGATTTCTACGGACTGACGCGTAATACTCAAAAAATCACTTTGCGCAAAGAAACCTGGAAAGTCCCCGAATCATACCCTTTTGAAAATGAATCTGTGATACCCTTTCGCGCAGGTGAACAAATCCATTGGAAACTTCTCGCTGAATGATAAACAACGCATCCACCAAAAAAATGGCTACTCGCTTTAGGGGTTACTTACCTGTCGTTGTCGATGTAGAAACCGCCGGTTTTGATTATAAAAAAGACGCATTATTAGAGGTAGCCGCCGTGTTACTCAAAATGGATTCTGCGGGCTATATACATATTGACCGCACCGTGCATCATCACATTGAGCCTTTTCCAGGGGCTAATCTCGACCAAAAAGCACTCGACTTCAATGGCATCGACCCTTATCACCCGTTTCGACTCGCCGTATCTGAGCAAGAAGGATTGTCGAATATTTTCAAACCTATTCGCCAGGCGATAAAAGATACTAACTGCACACGCGCCATCCTTGTCGGGCACAATGCAGTTTTTGATCTCAATTTTTTAACCGCCGCAACCGAAAGAACAGGCATTAAACGCAACCCCTTTCATCCCTTCAGCACCCTCGACACGGTAACGCTCGGCGCCCTCGCCTATGGACAAACCGTATTAGCGAGGATGGCCAAAGAAGCTAAAATCGTCTGGGATACCGATAGCGCTCACTCAGCCAAATACGATGCCGAAAAAACAGCTGAGCTGTTTTGCTCCATCGTGAATAGATGGCGTGATTTCACCCTAGCAGATTGAATGTGGCGACAGCCTAGTACACGTTAGATAAATTGTTCGTATAACATAAACATTTTCAAGTCATCTCGTGCCAAAGCTTGCGGCGAAAAGTATGCGAATCATTCCGCTACGCGATCAATCAGTGATGGTGGCAAAAGCGTTCAACAATTTTTTCACTTCTTCCAGCATACACAATAATAACCAACACCTAATCCATCAATTTGCTTACAGGCTTTAGCGGCTCAAAACAGGAATGTCATCCATTTTTTTTCATTCTCCTTACTCCTTAGTTTTAGAGTAACTGATATTTATACAGTAAGCACAAAAACTAAAAATACCAATACCAATACCAATACCGAGATAATCAACAGAAATCAGCGGAAGGTGCTGCCTATCCCGAAATATTAGTTTTCGGCGCATAGTTAATACATTGTTATATCGGTAAATATTCACATTGCCAAAAAATAAACCACTAAATAGGCGGCAAGAAAAATAGATGGAAGGTGTTAGCTATCTCTGAGTATCAAACATAAAAAAACGGAAAATCTTTATTTTAATAGGTTTTTTGAAGTGTCAAATATTTGATAGTGAAAAATAGGCTGCAAGGCGATAGTATACACCTTCGTTAGAATAAAACTGTTAGGCCCGCACAAAAACTAGAATGCTGAGAAATGAATTATTTTTATAAAACCCAAAACTATTTTCCCGCTTTAGAAAAAAACATTCTAAAATTTCGTGCATTTGAAATGCTACTTATATTATTCTATGTTGAAGAGATTAGATCATTTACTTTAGGTTCGATAAAAGCAACTGACAAATTACGCAATAAATTATCAAATATTCCTGTTAGAATTCCTGACTATTCAAAAGGAGTATATAAAAAAGTCTGGAGAGTTCTATTAGCTGAGGAAGTATTAAAGCAGGACGAAATAAATGATATAAAATGTATAATAGACTATAGAAATAATATTGCACATGACATACACAAGTTAACATGTGATATCAGTAACAACCATCACCACCTAAACTTTGATCAACATGAAGTGAACTACGATTACGATGCACTAAACCGAATAAAATCTTACGTCAAGAAAATACATAATGGAATGTCTAAAAAATTCATTCTCTGCATAAATTTTAACAAGGTATATTTTGAATCCGCAGAACGAACATTCAAACATGAATTAATGCTCCTTCATAAAAAAATTACGCGACTTTATGATAAACGAAAATCAGAAATTGGGGGAATCGAAATTGAGCTAGCTCGACTTAGCGATGAATATTTAAATGAAATTAACCCGAATTCACCCAATCATTTCAAGTCCAATGGTCAGCTTACAAATAAGGGTGTGAAATATTGCTATAATTTGTTCGAAAAAGGCCTTAGCAATACAGCTATTTGTTATTTAATGCAAATTTCTCTAAAATCAATAACAAACCGAAAAAAACAATGGAATTCTTTTAATCAGAAACAAGAAGGGTGATATGTTGGATTGTAATATATGTGCCTAACAAGCGACTGTGGTGTCAATCACTTAATATTTAATTGGCATTCCATTGAACATTATCTCGTACCATTGCATTTAAAATAACAAAAAGGAACAAAAGAAAAAAGGGGGTGTAGATCACTCACTGACAGATTTTCTGTATTTTCCAGAAAACTGGACAACGTTTTTCGGTAATTTAACATCTGAAATATATTCTTTGTTTAACATTGTCCACGCCGCATCAAATAAATCACTTTGCAGTAAGGCTCGAAAGGTTAAGATTGCTTGACCACCTCTATGAATGCAGTGTGTATTTCTTTTTCAGTCTCTTCAAATGAAATGTTCTTTTGTGCCCTCTCAATTTTTGTTTTGAGAATGGCTCTTAAATAATTTATCGCATTCTCTGAAAGATTTGGTTTTTGTTTAATAGCATGAGATAGTGTCATTAAGGCAGCCCTTTTCCATTTGGTTTGTTTGCGCATTCAAATGTACATGAAAAGTGGCTGTCTTTCTTGTCCTTCCTATCTCATGATGATGAATTTTCCGTTTTAATATTTTGATTTTTTTGTTAGGTTTTTTCTCAGTGGCTGATCTACACCCCCTGTGGTGAGTGTGTGGTGTGCAAAAGATAGTTCATGAGCAATAAAATCGCTGAAATAAGAAAGAGCAAACGATCAGAGCTAATAGCCCACTTTCGCTGATTGTCATAGACGAAATTTTCCATTTCCTACTTTTTCTTGAAATTTCACTGGTATTGCCTATAATACTAATATATGAAACCGATAAATATAGTATTAGACACAAATATTCTTGTCGCTGCTCTAAAGTCCAGCAATGGCGTATCATATAAGTTATTGAGTTTAATAGATAATGGTAACTTCAAGCTAAATATATCAGTACCACTTTTTTTGGAGTATGAGGCGGTAATATTACGTGATTGTTTGAAGTTACCGCTTAAAAAGTCAGATATATTGGATATTCTTAATTACTTGTCTAAGGTATCGAGCAAAAGAGAAATCTTCTTTTTGTGGCGACCGTATTTAAAGGACCCAAAAGATGACTTAGTTTTGGAAGTTGCTGTTGAATCAGTGAGTAAAGTTATAGTTACCTTCAATAAAAAAGACTTTGTTGGTGTTGATAAATTCGGAATTAAAATTCTTACACCAAAAGAGTTTTTGATGAAAAGAGGTTTATTAAAATGAGCACATTAAGTTTAAGATTACCAGATTCTTT
>CAZWUO010000148.1:0-9844 GCA_964636675.1 uncultured Ectothiorhodospiraceae bacterium | reverse complement strand
ACAAAGAATTGCAAATGATCGCTCAACCGGCGAGTCGTACCACACAAGAAAAGCGTCCCGCATTATGGGTATTCGAAAAGCGGGATACGGTACGAAAGCGAATTATTCAGCGCGCTGGTCGACTCATTCGTCCGCAAGGCAAATTGACGCTTTCAATGTCGGCCAATAAAGCGATTGAAAAAGAGTTCCTACACTTAATGGATGTAATTGATAAGGCGGCGTAACGAACTTCACTACTATTTATGCAACGCTAGGGTTTAGTATTAGAATCAACGAACAATACCGAATTTGTTTCAAATGGAGTCAAACTGGACCATGTGATGTTGAAATCACAGACTATCACTAATTGAGGTAATCTATATGCGAATTCCAACACATAGAGAACCTACACATCCTGGTGAAATGTTAAGAGAAGAGTTTCTTATTCCGATGGAGATTAGTCAACGTGATTTAGCTGACGCTATTCATGTTCCTTATCAACGTATAAATGAGCTTGTCAATCAAAAGAGAGGAGTCACTCCAAGTACTGCACTTCGATTATCAAAATTTTTTGGTGTCTCTGCTGACTATTGGCTCAATCTACAAATAAGATGTGATTTATACAAGACTCAAGTAACAGAGAAAGCTGACATCGATTCTATTAAAGATTTTCATAAGCTCAAAAAAACTGGTTAATGGAGTATCTAAATATTCACAAAGTAAGGGCTATCTTATGCAGAAAAATAGCCTAACACATATGAGCCGTAACGCTGTCAATAGGCAATAACTATTCTTTTCGGCTCGTTGAAGAACCAAACTAGAAATCCGTTAACAAACCGAATACTTCGTCTGTCATCGTCGTCGCTGCTCAATAAATCACTGACAGCAAACACACACGAGGGTCTCTTATTACGGTCTCACCGCCTTGCATTAGATACCAATAAAACCAGTATCCCAGGGGCCACTACGACCGCAGGGCGTCAACAATAGGTGCTTTAGGCAACGCAGTGATGCCAATAAGCTGAGACATTCATCGTCTCAAGCCGCCGCAGGTTTTACACCGTGCCCTAGCTAGTGATCTAAGTGTTAGTAGGCCAAAATTCTTCGTTACACCAAACGTAAAACAAATACTGACACATTCTATTGTGTGATCTAATGTGTAATTTAGGAGGTGCTCGAAATGGCAACTAATTTAGCAATTGATGAAAAACTATTGGCAGAGGCGCTATCGATCAGCGGGTTAAAAACCAAAAGAAAGTTGTCGCAGATACGCCAATTTGGTCATATGCTCTAAGGTCAAAAAGAGAATGACATGAGTTACATGTCCAAGAGTTTGAAACCCTTATTTCGAATCAGAGAGTGATTATGCTTGGACCAATCAGACAAGAAGTTTTATCAGGTTACAGTGATAAGTCAAAATTCAAAAAACTAAATAACAAACTAAGATATTTTGAAAACACACAAATCATCGATGAAGATTATGTTCAAGCAGCAATATTTTCAAATACATGCCGCTCAAAAGGTGGAGACTGTAGTAAAAACTGTGTAACTGTTTATCATTAATCTCATAACAAATAGAGGATAGATAGACGAATAAGAAGAACTACAAGCCCTAGCGAGTTGCGGCTAAAACTATCAAGCTCGAGCAAGGTCTGAATGATTTTCGTCACACACGCCACATTCAACCTGCAAGTGCACCACCGGCCTATTCTAAACATCTCGTAAGGCGTATGATAATTCAAACATTTTCTCGGGCGATTGTTGAGCTATTTTGCTCCATCGTGAATCGATGGCGTGATTTTAGCCTAAGCCAATAGATTAACCATATCCTAAGCCTGCCGACCTACCCAATCAATAAAACCTTCGAGATATCTTTGCAAACGCCGCCTTGCTGTTGCATCAATTAATATTGCGTTTTCATCGAACAGCGTATGAGCGTTTCCTAACAAATATTCGACGGAAGGATAAACCGGGCTAAGAGTACTTGAAAGCACATTCTTTAAATCTGCCTGTGCACGTGCACCACCCAAGGGGCTTTTTGATGCCGTCAATATGCCACAAGGTTTATTCTTCAAGGGTGACTGAAACGCCGGCCGTGAAGCCCAATCAAGCGCATTTTTTAAACCACCAGGGATAGAATGATTATACTCAGGCGTTGCAAACAGCAACGCATCAGCACGGTTAATATTATGAATCAAAGACTCGACATCTTGCGGCTTATTCTGATTATCTAAATCTTCATTGTATAAACAAAGTCTGTCTATTTTTTGAAGTTGAAATATCACCTCTTCAGAAACGAGCTCCTCTACCGTATGCAACAAGTAAGTGTTATAAGAGCCGCTTCTAAGACTCCCGGTGATTCCAAGAATTTTCATTCACCCTCCAGGTTTTTTCTAGGTTAAGGTAAATCAAATACCAAAGCTTCACTGTCTGCGTTTCCGCTAATTTTTACTACATCAACTTCGGCGACGGTTGCTCCATCGCCGGCTAACAAGGTTTCACCTTCGATGTTAATCGAACCGGAAACCACATGTATATATACTACCCTCTCCGGCGCTAGATCAAATGAATCCCGTTGATCTTTTTCCGTGCGAAGTTGGTAGAGAAAAGCGTCTTGATGAATAATAAAGGAAGCATCTTCACCCTTAGGAGAAGCGATCAACTGTAAACCCGGTTTAATTGCAAACTGCTTTTGCTGATAACCTGGCGTAATACCAAGCTCATTAGGCTCCACCCAGATTTGTAAAAACTCCAAAACTTCGTCCGCCGAAGGATTATACTCGCTATGCGTCACACCCGTGCCTGCGCTCATAAGTTGAAACTCACCGGCAGGTAAAATTTCAACATTTCCCATGCTATCTTTATGTTCGATAACTCCTTTTTTTACGTAACTGATAATTTCCATATCTTGATGGGAATGCGTAGAAAACCCCGCCCCAGCCACTACCTTATCGTCATTGATAACCCGTAATGCGGACACCCCCATAAACGCCGAATCATGGTAGCCCGCAAATGAAAAGGTATGCTTGCTTTGCAACCATCCATGCTCAGCGAATCCTCGCTCATTATTACGTCTGATTTTAATCATTATCTTCCTCCTAAGTTCTCTAGGGAACTTCTGATTAATCACGAAACTGAGCAGAATATTTTGGAGAAAAAGCCAACTGGGATCAATACTAATACATATAATTCACGCCAAAAAGAAACTGGTCAAACGATGATCCACCGCGCACGTATTCCAATTCTGCAGAAATGCCACTATCAAATTGATAACCAAAACCGAGACCTGCTTGCATGACAAAATCAGTGATACGCTCATCTGCAACCTGAGTTCCCGGAGTGGTATGTTTGATGTTTTGGTACACCCCTCCTAGTTTCGCTTTGAGATATATATTTTGATCGGCTATAGGATAGCGCCCTACGCCAAATGCACCCAGCATCGAACCTTTGTATTTTCCAGCTCCCGCACTGGTTGAATAACGCCCACCACCAATGCTCATACTGCCTTCCACCTCTATGGCTAAATTCGCGAACAAACCATAACCATACACTAAGCCAACTTGCGTCATAGGTTCATCAGAGAAGTAACTTTGAGTATCAAATACCGCTGCCCCAATGCGCGGCAACCAATAAAACTCACCGTTACTTGCAAAGGCGTTTGCGCTAAAACCAACGCTTGTCAGCACACCTAGCATCACTATTTTCTTCAACATGTATTACACCCTAAAAACAAAAACCCTAACAACCCCAGTTTAAGAGGTGTTTTTCTATCATCTCAACCATGCAATTTACATGATCATCACTATCATTTAACGCTGGAATATAGGAATAACGCGAACCACCGTTGTCCAAAAAATATTCTCGATTTTCCTGGTTAATCTCCTCCAGCGTTTCCAAACAATCCACCGCAAAACCGGGGCATACAACATCCACACTTTCTAAGCCTTGTTGCGCCCATTTTATTAAGGTCTTATCGGTGTATGGCTGTACCCATTTTTGGCGACCAAGCCGCGACTGAAAAGCAACACTCCACTCGCTGTCTGAGATCTCAAGTACGTCCACGACTTCACGTACGGTGTTCATGCATTCAACTTGATAAATATCACCTTTATCAACGTAGGATTGCGGGATGGAATGGAAAGAAAAAAGTAACCGTTGTGCGCGCCCGTTGGCATGCCAATGCTGTCTAATACTCGCAGCAATTGCGTTAATATATGCGGGGTGAGTCGCATAACTGTTAATGGTACGTAGCTCAGGTACCATGCGCCAATGCAATAACTCAGTAAATACGGCATCGGTCACCGATGCCGATGTGGTCGCCGAATATTGCGGATATAACGGCAAAATAAGTAAGCGGGTCACCTGCTGATCATGCAACGCTTGCATAATGCTACGTACCGATGGCTGCCCATAACGCATCGCATATTGCACAACGACATTAGCACCCAGGCGCTCATTGATCACCGACCTGAGTTTATGCGTAAATTTTTCGGTAATGACTTTCAATGGAGAACCGTCTGGCGTCCACACCTTTTGGTAGATTTCAGCCGACTGGCGAGGCCGAGTCTTCAGCACCACGCCATTTAAATAAAACCACCATATCACCCGCGGCAATTCCACCACGCGCCTATCCCAAAGAAACTCTTTTAGGTATTTTTTGACGGCGGAAACACTCGCTTCTTCAGGTGTTCCTAGGTTAACCAGCAATATACCTGTTTTTGCGACATCGTGGGCTGTTGAACCATTTCTGTAAAAAGACATATTTCCTTCAAGAGTATGTTTTAACTAAATAATTTATAAATCATCCGGCAAGTCACCCGGCGGTTGTAAGAACAATAAAAAATTTAAGCGAATGTTACACGATGAAGATGCGTTATAAAACAGTCCATACGCTTGCAACTGAAAAACGATGAGGACCTGATGGCACGAGATGACTGCATTATCAGGCCCTTTACCGCACACTGGTGATCATTTTTCAATCAAAGCAATAAATACCTAGAAAATCATGCACAATGTGCTTAAATATGCCGAACTGAATATAAAAATGAGTCACCTATGCAATACCTAAATTTTGTAACATACGCTATTTCCAATATTATTTTGTTAGGAGTTATTTGATGACTTTACCCGACTCGTGTATTCCCTGTGAAAGAGGCGCCCCAACATTAACAACAGAAGCCGCAGAGAAATTTCTCGCGCGTGTTGAACAGTGGGAGTTAGTCGATAACGCGGGCAAAATTCAGCGCAAATTTACATTTGCTAACTTTGTGCTGGCGGTGAACTTTTTAAACAAGCTTGCACTCATTGCAGAACAAGAGTTTCATCACCCTGACATGACGGTGGGCTGGGGATATTGCAAGGTTGTTTTTTATACGCACAAAATTAAAGGTTTACACGAAAATGACTTCATCATGGCCAAAAAAGCAAACGAAATCTATGAATCAGCCATTAGTTAATGCGTACTCTTGCGCCAAACCGTTACACTATTTGACGCTTTATCGATACGGTCTAAACACGCTTCATGCGCTGCTAACTCATCTTGTTGCGCATAAATAATCTTTAGCGGCGATCTCGCAGAGGATACTCGCCTTATTTCAGATACTTCTGTTTCACCGGCTAAAGTACCCTGCCCGCCTAATAACAGATTAATCTGCCCCCCGGTCATCGCCAAATAAACATCGGCCAATATTTCGGAATCTAATAAGGCTCCATGCAATTCTCGATGCCCATTGTCGATGCCATAATGTTTGCATAATGCATCAAGACTATTTCTTTGTCCGGGACGAATTTTTCTGGCCAGCAAAAGTGTATCCAGCACTTTGCACTTATCGGCGATAGCCCCCAAATGAGTACCCAACAGCAATAATTCGTGATTAAGAAATCCTATATCAAAGGGCGCATTGTGAATAATAAGCTCGGCACCCTCTATATACGCGAGAAACTCTGCAACCACATCGGCAAACCTTGGCTTGTCTGCTAAAAACTCAGACGTTATGCCATGTACTTCAAGCGCAGCTTCATCGCTCTCGCGGTCGGGTTGTAAATATTGATGATAATGATTTCCAGTTAACCGGCGGTCGATTAATTCAACCGCTCCGATCTCAATAACCCGATGACCTTGTTTAGGCTCTAAACCGGTTGTTTCGGTATCTAATACAATTTGTCTCACGCCTTTACCCCTATTGACCCTTTGGTCAGTAGCTCGTCAATTCCTCGATTTGCGAGTGCATCGACTAATTCATTTTCTCGATGTCCGCTATGCCCTTTAACCCAATGCCATTGAATTTTATGTTTTGCTTGCTCTTTATCCAGCATCTTCCATAAATCAACATTTTTCACGGGTTTGCGCGCTGCAGTACGCCATCCGTTTTTTTTCCAGCCAATGATCCACTGAGTAATTCCGTTTTTAACATATTGTGAATCCGTCGTAATATCGACTTCACAGGGATCATTTAGTGCTTGCAGCGCAGATATCACCGCTTGCATTTCCATGCGATTATTGGTGGTATCTAGCACACCACCGCATAAACTTTTTTCAACTTCATTAAACCGTAATAAGACCCCCCAACCGCCCGGCCCAGGATTCCCTCGACATGCACCGTCGGTAAAAATTTCTACTTTTTTCATTAATTATTTAACCTTACTGATGGATTAAAAACATCTCTGTAGTTATTTAAGATGCGAGGTATTGGTTTCCGCTAATCTTGTTTTCACAAGCTTTTTCATTGGACGCCAGATTTTAGGAATCTGAGTTAAAGTCATGACCTGCTTCTTTGCCACCAAAACGTAACTTCCGCCAAACGCCGGCCAAAGTTTACTACTCACCGCATCCCAGCGATTGAGGTTGTTTTTCACGTAATGTGTATTAATCGGCGGTTTGTGAAAAAAAGTAGCCGCTATTTGTAGCTCAAAGTTTAACAAACGCAACCAATCTTTTACTCTGAATGGACTCAAAAAATTGCCGCACCATGGCGGCGTGCTCTGCCAACGGGAAACCCAATTTCTTACTCCCCACATTCCCCAAGGATTAAAACCCAGTACAACCACATGCCCGTCAGGCACTAACACTCTATCGACTTCACGCAACACTTGGTGTGGATTTATCTGTAATTCGAGAATATGCGGAAGAATAACCACGTCGACACTATCAGACGCAATCGATAAAGAAGTCGGTGTAGAAACAAAACCGTTATCATCACACTGAGTTGGACATAGCTTCATGATAAGTTTCTTTCTAATAAGGCTAGCATCTAAGTAGCTTGGCTCAAAAGGCTTGCCCATTTGTAACAAATAATAACCAAAAAGCATCGGTAACACCGCTTTTAAATGCTTGCTTTCTTCCTCCGCCAAGCCCTTACCTAAGGGCGACTGATACCATTCCCACAGGAGTTTACAGGCCTGTTGATCAGAACCACACGGATTTTTTTTCTCCGGTTTTATATCTGAAAAATGTTGAAATGGCATTAGTAGGCAAACTCCATGTTGAATCAAGAACACAATCCACGAATGGAATTATGTACTGGAAAAACTCTTTTTCGCAACCAATTCATGAGTTTTAGCGGCACTCTTCTTGCTGTTCTTGCTAAAAGTAGCCCGCTGAAGCAGTAAGCGATTCGTTTCAGTTTTTGTGCCCGGAACCGTTAACTAAGCAACAGAAACGTGATCGTAATTAGAGTATCTTTTATTCTCAGGGCTTGCTAAAAATATATTATAACTTTTTAAATACACCACTAAAGTCAATATGTTACGATTCCACCCAAAATCACTATTTTTAATACCAAATAATAACTACATCATACAGAGGGATCATCGCCATGCCTAAGCACTCGATAAAATCTTGTTTTTATTTGATTTTATTGATCATCTGCGGAGTATTAATCAGTGGATGCGCCAGTAAAAATGTGCACTTTTCCCCCTTTTCAAACGCCGATAATCAACCCGAAAATGTTGAATGGCAAAACGATGAACCACTATTTATCAATTGGTTACCTCAACTTGCGGCGTTATCGAACAACGAAATCGACTTGCTCCTCGGGCAACTTGGGGATGGCGAAGCCGCGCTGGTAGGTCAATTACCTGGGCAACGGGAACTGCCTTCTCATTTATACGCCGAAGCCGCCATACCGCATAACCCCGTAGAAAAAGGAACATTACTGTTTGTTAAAAGCGATACCCCAGCCGATATTTGGGAACGCATACGTCGCGGTTTTCAACTGCAACACGAACACGCAGGAAACAAAGCCGATTTAAGATGGTATGTGCGCCATCAAGCTTATATCGATAGAGTAGCGACCAGAGCTAAGCCTTACCTCCATCTCATCGTCGAAGAAGCCGAAAAACAAGGCGTACCTTTAGAAATCGCTTTATTGCCGATCGTCGAAAGTGCATTCCAACCATTTGCATACTCGCATGGACGTGCGGCCGGTATCTGGCAATTTATTCCCAGCACCGGAAGGCTTTATGGCTTAAAACAAAACTGGTGGTATGACGGTAGACGCGATGTACTCGCCTCTACAAAGGCCGCCATAAAAATGCTGAAAAGGCTCAATCGTTCATTTAAAGGGGATTGGTTACTCGCACTCGCTGCTTATAACTCGGGCCAAGGCACGGTATCCAAAGCAATCCGAAAAAACCGACGCAAAGGACGACCTACCGATTTTTGGTCATTAGATTTGCCCAAAGAAACTCGAGGCTATGTGCCCAAACTACTCGCTATATCCGCTATTGTTGAAAACCCGAGTAAATACAATATCAAAATAAAACCGATTGCGAACAAACCCTATCTCGCAAAAGTAGCAACAACGTCACAAATCGATCTCGCGCTCGCTGCGGAGTTAGCCGAGATGAGCATCGAAAAATTGTATCTGCTAAACCCTGCATTTAATCGCTGGGCAACCGATCCCGATGGCCCGCATCATCTATTAATACCGATAGAAAAAGCAGAAATATTTAAGCAAAATCTCGCAGCCTTACCTGCGAAAAAACGCGTCAAATGGGCACGCCACAAAATCAAAAAAGGGGAATCACTGCTCGCGATTGCCGACAAATACAATACAACCGTCTCGCTGATTAAAGATGTCAATAATATACGCGGCAACATGATCCGCCAGGGACAAGGCTTGGTTATTCCTGTTGCGGTTAAGAGTAAGTCACAATATAAACTCAGCTCATCGCAACGCCTTAAGTCATTGCAAAACACCCGTCGCCAAGGCAAACAAAAAATTGTTTATCGTGTACGCCGCGGGGACACTCTTTGGGATATCTCCCGAAAGCACAAAATAGGGGTTCGCACACTCGCAAAATGGAATGGCTTAGCACCGAGAGATACCTTAAAGACTGGACAAAAACTCGTTATTTGGACTAAACGGGGACGCCTTGCTAAAGCATCAAGAGGCTCGTTTTCGCCCCATGCCAGCGGATTGGTTACCCAAAAAATTGGTTACCGAGTACGTCGCGGGGATTCAATCGCCCTCATCGCACGCAAATTTAATATCGGCATGAACGATATTATTCGCTGGAACGGTATTAAAAAAGAAAAATATCTACAACCCGGCCAACGACTCACTTTATACATCAATGTCACTCGACAAGCATCGGGCGTATAATGATGAGATACATCGATGCAACACGATCCATTCCTACCAGAGCAAAGCTGATACTTTTTGCATAACCAAAGTAGTGATTGACGCTAAATTCCTAACTTTTTAGGGAAGAAAATTAGCCGTATGACGCTCAATTAGTTTCACTATAACATCGACATATTGAACGCCTGCCAAAACATGTACATTGCTGTGCATCGCCCCTCCACGGGTATATACCCGTGGCGTTATAGATTTAGGTTTTTAGTGTACGTCATATTCATTTC
>CAZWUO010000147.1:0-9956 GCA_964636675.1 uncultured Ectothiorhodospiraceae bacterium | reverse complement strand
GAATATGTCCCTTTCCCGTTTGGTGGAACCGCTACGCTTGTTCCACCCTGCCCGGCTGAATATTCCTAAAATCATTCGCAATGGTTCCGTTGCCACTGCGTTAATCGCCAGCGTGTGGATGGCAGAACGAGCCGAGCTGAGGAACGTGTACGCAATGATTATATTGCAGCAGGATAATTCTGTTGCAATTTTCAACTGTATATTAGGTTGGCCAAACTTTCTTTACGTGGAATTTTACATTTCCGCATTTGTTAATTGACTACCCCACCCTTCAGCGCCAATATGCTTTCTTGCTGTCTCTAACAGTTTTTGCCTGGAATCTGTATCCACACTCACTGATTTTAACGTTCCACGGTAAAATTTTATAGACGACGTCGCCCCGCGAGACTCCATTTCAGCATCTAATGCTTTTGCGTAATGCGTTTGAACAGCATCTGCATCCTTTAAAAATTGGGATGCACTCGGGGCTAATGCCATTCTTCCATCAATCCCAAAATCAAACTCACCCATTATTGCCAAACTACCAGGTTTTAGCTCAATTTTTGTTTTCTCAATCAAATCTCTCGAAAACAAAATATTTTCACCAAAGGTTCTCACAACTCCTACGCTAACATTTCCAGAAGAAGCACCAATACCCACCCCTCTTGAGTAAGTTGCAGCAACTGCCACGTACATACCGGGCTTCGCATTCAGTAAATAGTAGTGGTTATCTTTCATTATAGATGTTTGATACAGTTCAGATGAAATTATGTCATCAGCATCTAATTTAGCAAATGTAACAGTCCGGTTTGAGCATGGCATTAAAGCCGGACAAATGCCTGGGATTTTTATCGCTATCCCTGAAGAAGATTGCGACACTGGCTGAGAAACCTTAACGTTTCCCGTCATGCATCCAGTCAGAAAACCTGACACAATTACTCCAATAACCAATAACATCGATTTTCTATTCATTTCATTCTCCTTGTCCCTGAGGCTATCATTGTTCCAATGTAAACGCTGATCACTGACACATCAACCACATATTATACCCATAGCGATTAAGGGACGTGCACGTCCCCAAGACTTGACTGCACGCCCTGGTGACTCCATGGCGGCGTTAAAATATCTTGTAACAGGATAACTATTTCGCGTCATTCTGACTGGCCATGAAATAAACATGATACATATTCAAACCTGAATCCCAAACGCTATGGGTATATATTATTGTATAAAATACTTCAATTTAATTCACGCATCAGTAAATATGCATTTCCACACGAGAGCGTGATAACGATAAAATCGTACTAATAAACGACCCCGTAGCAAGCTGCGGGGAATTGAACCCAAAGAGATTAACTTTTTTCGTTTTCTGTATAAAACCTAATTCACCTGCGTCATCATATATGCAAAATAGCCAACTTGAAACGGTATGGTCACAATGTCAAAAGGAATGGCCAAAGGAAAAAAAACATAATAAAATTTATTTCCTTTTTCTTCGAAGATCGTTTCACGATGTTTGGTAAATACCAGTCGACTCACCCGCTCTGTTCTTGAAAAAAACAGCTCAGATGAATGAAATACGTAATCTCTATACCCGGCCAATTTAACCAATAAATATCCGCCTGAATCAAGTTGAATGACTCGAGCCAGTCTGGGCTTGTATTTCTCGTTTAAAAATTGATCTTCGGTCGCTTTCATTACCTCATAATAAGTAAAAATAGTGCTCTGATTATCTTCAGAAGAATGCCTGGGTATGGCCGAGAAACGCAACCGCTCACCATTCTCTAACATCAGATAAAATAAATATTTATTAAAATATACCGAAGATTTTACCACCGATTCTATATTTTTCAGTTTTTCACAATGGCATAAAGACCTTGTCGGTGAAATTCCTGCGCCATCAGAAATTCCAGACACTGCTATATTTAACTCAGGTATGAAAAAACTTTCTCTCAAGCCCTCAATTGGCTGTATTGTCAAGAATTGGCCTGACTGACCATCCTCCTTACACAAATATCCAGGCTCTGCATTTTTATCTAAATAAAAACCTGACTTATCGAAAAATTCCATATTTCGATCGAAGCAAATTTTATACACACCCGCAACCTTCTTATGAACAGCTATCGGTCGTCCCTGTCGAGAAAGATTCAACATCACTTCCCTCTCACTCATAGCAACCTTTTTTACATCAGAAAAATAAATTTCGGCATCATGCGTTTTATCCCTGGCATTCGATGTAACCCACGTCGTCGCACATCCAACATTAAAGAGACTTGCAAAAATGATTATCAGTAACTTATACATACGTATCCGATATACTCTCACTATATTAAATATTCTATTGATATATTTCAGTTATAAAAAAGAAGCATCAATGGTGATAACAGTAAAAATAACGCTGAATATATTTGTAGAATGCGTTTATCACGAATGTAGGCTATCAATTGTACAATCTGGAAAATCACAATCAAAAAAGGCATGGAAATGGCCATAATAACTAAAAATAATGTATGCAAGTCTTCTCCACCAGAAAATAACATGGGAGAAAAAATGGCAGCAACCAACCAGTGTGTCAATAAATAATACGAGGCTACAACTCCCGATATAATCAAGAGTAAAAGTAATAGCCTTTTTTCCACTTTTTTATTCATATTTACCAAAATACAGTCCATGAGTACGACACCCCTCATATATAGTATAAACGAAGTCATATTCAACATAAAAAGTTAAAATGGCATTAGAAAATTTTATTTTTGTATCTCTTCCGAAATATGTTTTACCCACTCGCCGATAATCGGAATAAATTCAATTTGTGATAACAAATAAACCAAAATTGATACGACGATTGTGGCTCCGAGCACACTACCCAAACCAAACACTACCCCTTTCAAAAACTGATAAAACAACAACTTAGGGATGGAGTTATATATTTCCATCAGTTTGTGTGAATTAACGTGCTCTAACGCCATTTCAATTCTTTCCATCGAAAGAAGAACTTTGTTTAACTGATCATTTGAATCAACTGTCAAATGTTTTTTACTCTCATTTATTGGTTCCACGCATCATCCTCATATTTTGTCTGGTATACATTGCCTTGTCTGAGATCGCCTGTTTTTGGTGGTGCCATACTCATGGCGTTAGAGTTTAAGAAAAAATAAAAAGGGGTCAAGTATCATACTTGACGTTTGAGTTAAAGGTGCCAGAGTGATTTATTTTTAACCGCCACCCATTCGATTCAGGCTTTGTTACATGGCCTTCCTCACATAGCACACCCAGCTTTTCGTCCCGGCACTGTCTCTATTTTCTTAAATCGATCATTACCAAGGGTATATATCCGTAGCAATAATACGTCGCTTGCCTTATTTGATGAATATCTATCTTTGAATAAATGATGTTACCGGGTCATTCAATGATCAACGAGTAAC
This sequence comes from uncultured Ectothiorhodospiraceae bacterium, assembly GCA_964636675.1. GTDB lineage: Bacteria > Pseudomonadota > Gammaproteobacteria > S012-40 > S012-40 > JALUUH01. The sequence continues at coordinate 6,552 of CAZWUO010000147.1, read as the reverse complement.
TTGTGCTGCGTCCGCCGCCAAAATATTTTTGTAATGCGCCTCGGTCGATCAGATTAAGGATGTCACGGTAAGCCGTGCCCTGGAGTACTTCGCAATCTTCGCCCACTTCGATGTCGTGAGCTTGCCCTCAAAACCATCCAGAAACCGGTTCAATACTTTTATCTGTCGTTCATTCAAAGCCTCTTTAGCGAAGCATTCCCAAAAGCGGGCCTTGCCGAGGGCGGTGCCTAATACTTCTTGAGCGCCCTCAATTGCCCGTAGCAGGCAGTTCAGAAACCAGTCCTGCCACTGCGTTACATCAAGCTCACCTTTCTGTGCCCATTCCAGTGTGTCGTAGTAGTCTTTGTGCTCGCGGCGGATTTGCGCGGACATGCTGTAGAAGCGCTGACCTGTTTTCTCCGAACGTGCGAGTACCATACCCGTAATCGCGCAGGCCATCCGGCTGTTACCGTCGTCGAACGGATGGATGGTTACAAACCATAAATGCGCAAGTCCTGCGATAAACAGTGGATTGATGTCTCCAGGGTCTTCAAACCAGCGCAGAAACTTTGCCATTTCATCGAGTAGGCGGTCTGCCGGTGGAGCTTAATAGAGCACCTTTTCCCGGCCAACAAGGCCTGAAACAACTTGCATGGGTCCGCGCTGCGCTGTCATCAGGCCAGCTTCCAGCATGAGTTTTCTCATCCCGCTTCGGCCTGTTGGAAACAGCGACGCATGCCACGCGAACAGCCGCTTTTCGGTCAGAGCTTCGGCATAATTGCCGGTCACATCGAGCATCATCTCGACCATACCCTCGACATTGCGGTCGGCAGGGACAAGCCCGCCAACATCCAATCCAAACCGCCGTGCAATGGGTAATCTAACCTGATCGCGCTCTAACTTCTCGCCCCCGATTTAGCTCGACTTGACCACGTCCTCGGTCAGGGTCCGAAGATGGGCTGCACTACGCAACTCAAAACTGAGTACTTCCATTTTGCCCAGCAGCCGCCCCTGTTCCCGCGATGCGTGTGCAAGCGGCCTGACCAGGCTTCCTTCGCCCCAGGTGAAAGTAGGCCAATCCGGCTTTCCCCATAGATACATTTTACAATCTCCGCTGATTATGCGGAAATTGTGGTTAATATTCTCCGCATAAGCAAGCGTAATCTCATTAAATACTGCGGATATTAAGGTCTGTATTCTCCGCATGGCCTGGTTCCTGGCTTCCCAATATGCGTACAAACAAACTACGTCAATACTCGATCGGGTTTACCATAGTCGTCAGGTTGGCTCGCGTACCTCAATGTGCCTCAGTATTGTTTGAGAAAAGACTATGGAGACACGACGTGACAACAAAACATTCGCCGCAAGACAGAAAATATTACACCGACAACGAGATCGCCCTTTCTTGAATTTCTGGCTCAACTCAAGAAGAGGTTTTAGCACCAGGTCATTTCAACGGCACAGCCGACGGCTCGTCACGCTCACAGGACGTGGTTATCTACGGTAAAGAGGCGAGCTCATTGCATCATGGACAAAATCGTTATTTTGATGATGTTATCCGGTGCTACTGAAATACCCCTCAAAATACACCATCGTATCCCCTCAATTAACAGGTAAATCAGCTTCGCTCGAAATCGTGGCTTGTTTCATGGGTTTTCGGGCTGGCGCTATTTAGCATCCTCTTTCTGAGTATGACCTCTATCTGGCAACAGGATACCGCACAGTGCCTTGGTGGCGTGGTGAGCAAAACCGGTTTACGGTAACCCTGCCGGAGAGCACCGGAATGTAACCCGAGTGGTCCAGATGGGCGTCAGTTAAACCACCGCACCAAGTCCGTCGATATCGAGCGAAAAGAGTTGCCTGCTATGTTTGCGCAACCATTTGTAACCTTGAAATAAACTGCAATCGACTCATATTCGATGAGAAAAAGAATACAAGATTACCATTTGGTAACTTACCGGTAATGTCCAGGTGATTTATATCTCATATAATCACTTTAAATAAACAACGTTATCCAGCCGTAAGGCCAAAGAAGGAAAAATAGTATGAAGTACAGGATATGTGAAAAATGTTTTTTTCTACTCACTTATATTTTTGTTTTTGGCTTGCCATTAGTCGCCTTTGCCGATGCTACCGATGCGACTGATGCTCCCCATCATGCCGAAAGCAGCATCGAAATCGAATATTTTAGCATGGGTGGCTCGGAATCGAATATCGGGAATGCACAAGTTGACACCTCTGGCATACTTATTCAGACTGAATACGAAACAAATAACAAGGTCTTTTCATTTAATTACGAACGTTGGAACTACAACTGGACAAACCCGGGTAGCCTTCCTTTTGTTTCCGGTATAGCCGATGTTCCCTGGAGTACTTTCAACACACTACAATTCGGCTTTGCTTATGAGCAAGAAATAAAAGATGAATGGGAGTTTAATTATTATATTGAAGCCGAATCTTCTTTTGAAAAGGAAACAAGTGGATCCAATGAGTATGAGATAGGTGTTGATTTTATTTATGAGCCATCGAAAGAATGGGCTTATACAGTAAATGTTAACCTGGAATATCTGGATGCAACAGGGGGAGAGCTCGGGGTCGATTTCGAAATTGAATGGAATCATGACAAAAAAGAAGGTTGGTCGGGTGAATTTGAAATAAGCAGTGAATTCCCGGAAACGAGTTTGACTTATCACTTCACCAAAGCACTGTCGACCACCATACTTTATAGTGAAGGCGGCACCAGCACGATCAGGCTCTCAGACAGTAGCCCGGTAACCGGTATGCAAGGTGGTTATTTTGAAGACGAGTATCAGAGTCTTGGTTTTGGAGTTGATTTTGAGTTTTCACGTGAGAGCTACGTGTCGTTTATGTTGCAGAAAAACACGAGGAGAAGATTCTCCTTTGTTGACAGTTCAGGAAAAGAAAAAACGGAAACGACATACGAATTTGCTGATACTATCGAAGCCTCAGTTGGGTTTTCACATACATTTTAATCCATAATCTAAACGCTATAAATTTCAATATTTTTTCCTGAGATCAACTTGATTTATAGATATTATCCGTTAGCGATGGTTTAAGATGTTGTGAAAACACGGCATTATTCTATTTAAACTCTTATTTATTTTTTGTTTTACAATGAGTTACATCAGAAATAAACGACCCCGCAGCAAGCTGTGGGGAATTGAACCCATAGAGATTAAAAATGGAAACTTACTGTAATGAGAGTCTTGCTTATCGAAGATGACCAGATCATTGCCAACTTTGTTGTTAACGGATTGAAAGAAGCTGGCTACTGTGTCGATCATGCTATCGACGGAATCGAAGGACTGGATCTCGCACTCAACAACAGCTACGATCTCGACATTATTGATATTATGTTACCCAAACTGGATGGCTTGTCGATCATAGAAAGGATGCGCAAACAAAATATCGAGACACCGGTCATTATTGTCAGCGCTAAACGTTCCATTGATGATCGTGTAAAAGGGCTGCAAAGCGGAAGTGATGACTATCTTATCAAGCCGTTTTCATTTAGTGAATTATTAGCGCGCATACAAGCGCATTTACGACGATCCAGCCATACTGTCGAAACTACCCGATTGACTATTCATGACCTGTCACTTGACCTATTATCACGAACAGTCACACGTGAGGGAGAAAAAATAGAACTGCAACCCAAGGAGTTTACACTCCTGGAATACCTTATGCGCAACGCCGGAAATATTGTTTCAAAAACCATGATTATGGAACGTGTCTGGAATTATAATTTTGATCCACAAACCAATGTCGTGGAAGCACGCATCAGCAAACTTAGAGAAAAAGTAGACAAAAATTTTAGCACCTCTTTAATCCACACAATACGTGGTCTCGGTTACGTCTTTAAAAAAGAAAAATGATTCGTTTTCCTAATACTCTGGCATTCAGATTAACCTTTTGGTATACGATGATTGTCATTATCTTAATAATGATACTTTTTAGTGCATCCTATTTTTCACTAAAAAAAACATTAGGCAAGAATATGGTGAACGATCTGCTTGAGGATATCGTCGAATTTAAAACACTATATCAAAACGAAGGGCTGGTCGGAGTTAAGCGGGAGATAAAACGAGAAACGGAACTGAGCGAGGAACAAAAATTCTTTTTTCAGTTGTTTGACAAAGAGGGTATTCAGATTTACAGCTCTGACTTGTCTCATTGGAAATTCTTGCCTGAAAATCAGAAAATCATCAAACAGGTGTTTTCCACCAGAACATTTGTTTTTCAAACCGTAAGCATTCAGGGGACGGAATATAAGGCGAAAACCATTCATGGTTTAATTGGTCCTGATGTTCTACTGTATACTGGCGAATCAACGGAAGATATACAGGGCATAATGTCATTGCTCTCCAGCGTTTTCATCAGCATATTTTTAATTGTCATTCCAATTGCATTTGTTATTGGCTGGTTAATGGCAAGGCATGCCGTCAAGGATATTAATGAAGTCAGCCGCATTGCTTCGGAAATAGAAAAGGGAAAGTTGGATCGGCGTGTTTCTGTATCTTCCCAAAGAGATGAAATTGCACAGCTTGTTAATACATTTAATGCCATGCTCGACAGGATAAAGGTCTTGATATTCGAGATGCAAGAAATGACCGATAATATTGCCCACGACCTGCGCAGCCCATTGGCACGCATTAGAGTAATTTCAGAATTAGCATTATCAAATGACAACACCCCCAGGGAATTCAAGTCTGCTGCATCGGATACCATAGAAGAGTGTGACCGATTATTACAAATGATCAATTCGACACTTGACGTTGCAGAGGCTGAAGCTGATATATTGCAAATACCGAAACAAAAAGTGAACATCTCACAACTGGTTCGGGATGCCGGTGAACTTTTTGAAGCGATGGCCGAGCAAAAACATATCAAGCTGGTTTGTCGTCTGGAAAATAATTGTTACACCTACGGTAACATCCAAAACCTGCAACGTATGCTCGCTAATCTTCTGGACAACGCCATAAAATATACATTAGCAAATGGCCAGGTAGATGTCGTTTTAACCTGTACCCGTCAGAATATCGAAATTATGGTGGCGGATACGGGCATGGGTATTCCAGAGAATGATCAAGCACGAGTATTTGATCGTTTTTTTCGTTGTGATCAGAGCCGGGCCCATGATGGGTGTGGCCTGGGATTAAGTTTCTCCAGAGCCGTTGCACGCTCCCACGGCGGCGATATAAATCTGGGCAGTTGCTTAAAAAAAGGCAGCCGCTTTACCATCAAGTTACCCGTTACATAAAAACTTCGACAAGTTCTCAAATTTTAATCGGATCGACCTTTTTTACCCACTGCCAGACAAAATACCGGGGTCAATACACGCGACGCAACATGTAACAGCCTGCCATAAACGCCAGCGCTGCTGGAGCCAGTGCGCTCAGTAACGGGTTAAAATTAAACACCAGTCCCATGTAGGCAAACATTTGATTAACGATGTAAAACCCCACACCCGCGAGCGTGCCCACCAAAATGCGATGCCCCACTCCCACCGAGCGCAGTGGGCCAAATACAAAGGGAATGGATAAAAACACCATCACTGCCGTCACCAGGGGCGCAACCACTTTGCCCCATAAAGCCTGCTCGTAAACGGCAGCATCAAGACCGTTATCATTCAGATATTGCACATAGTCGTACAAACCCAAAATCGACAGCGTATTGGGTTTGACAGTGACGACATTTAACAGATCCGGGCTCAGGTTTGTCTGCCAGGGTGCCTCTTCAACCCTTGCGGAAGTCACACCCTGTTCGCTGATATCGCTGCTGAGCACCTTCTGTAACACCCAGCCACCATTACGGTAAACTGCCGAATCAGCCCGTACCAGTTTGACCAGGCGGTGCATGGCATCACGTTCAAAAATATAGATCTGCCCCAAACGTTCACCTGGCAAAATATGACGCACGTTCACAAAATTGTTGCCATCTCGTGCCCACAAACCCTCCCGCCCCCGCAAGGTCAGCTTGTCTGACATGGCAACAGAACGCAGTGTTTGTGCATAACGTTCTGCGGCAGGTGCCACACCTTCACCGATGATTATTGTCAATACCACAAACAGCAATCCGATTTTCATCACCGAAACAATAATACGCGTCAGCGATACACCTGCCGCCCGTATGGCCACCAGTTCGCTGTTGCTGGCCAAAATGCCCAGGCCAATCGTCGTACCCAACAAGGCACAAACGGGAAAGAGTTGATACGCCAGACGCGGCACTGTCAGCAATACATATTGAAAGGCCTGCCAGGTACCATAACGCCCTTTGCCAATTTGTCTCGCTTCATCCATAAAGGCAAAAAAGGTAAACAACGTCAGCAACACACTCAGTACCAGCAAGGTGCTGAAACCAACACTTTTTGCAATGTAACGATCCAGTATTTGCATGGTTATCGCACCACTGATGCCGGTGCAGGCTCACGCCGCAATAATCGACTCCATAACCAGCGGGCGCCCCAATAACGTACCGCCAATACAGCCACCAATATTAACAACAAGGCATGCACCCACCACAAACCCACAACAGGAGAAACCACCCCACGCT
>CAZWUO010000146.1:0-9958 GCA_964636675.1 uncultured Ectothiorhodospiraceae bacterium | reverse complement strand
CTTTGCGGGACAATATGGAGACTGATCGCATCATTCAATACATCATCACGAATAGCCTCTATCGTGTCCGCAATATCATCAGTATCCATTAATTCATTGCGTTGTTCATACACAACTTTGCGTTGTTCATTTGCTACGTCGTCATATTCTAGCAATTGTTTGCGTATATCGAAGTTACGCCCTTCTACTTTACGCTGTGCATTTTCAATCGCCTTGGAGACCCAGCGATGCTCGATCGCTTCGCCATCTTCCATACCTAATTTCTGCATCAGTGAACCCATCCGCTCTGATGCAAATATTCTCATTAAACTGTCTTCTAAGGATAAATAAAACCGTGTAGATCCAGCGTCTCCTTGCCGCCCGGAACGCCCACGCAGTTGATTATCAATCCGCCGAGACTCATGGCGCTCGGTTCCAATGACATGTAAACCTCCTGCGTCCAAAACGGTTTGATGTTGTTGCTCCCACTCGGTAGTAAGCGCTGCCACTTTGTCTTCACTCGGATCTTCCCCAAGCGCCTCTAGGGTAGACGCTAAACTTCCACCCAATACAATATCGGTTCCACGACCCGCCATATTCGTCGCGATGGTTACCGCCCTAGGCTGACCCGCTTGAGCAATAATTTCTGCTTCTCTATCATGATGTTTGGCATTTAGAATTTCATGGCGAATATCCGCTTTCTGTAATACCGCTGAAATACGCTCGGAGTTTTCTATTGAAGTTGTACCAATCAATACGGGCTGCTTGCGACTATTGCAATCCTTGATATCTAAGACAATCGCATCGTATTTTTCTTGCTCAGTTAAATAAACTAAATCACCCATATCGTTGCGCTGTACGGGGCGATTTGGCGGAATTACCGTGACCTCTAAACCATAGATTTGTTGAAACTCAAATGCCTCAGTATCTGCGGTACCCGTCATTCCACTCAATTTATTATACATCCGGAAAAAATTCTGGAAGGTAATAGACGCGAGAGTTTGGTTTTCCTGCTGTATGCTAACACCTTCTTTCGCTTCAACCCCTTGATGCAGCCCTTCGGACCAGCGACGACCCGGCATGGTGCGCCCGGTAAACTCATCGACAATGATAATCTCATCGTCTTTGACGATGTAATCAACATCTTTTTGAAACAATACGTGCGCTTTAAGCGCTGCCGTAATATGATGAAATAAACTTATGTTTTGCGGATCATACAAACTCTCGTTTTGATCGAGCAAACCAATCTCGACTAACATTTTTTCAGCTTTTTCATGACCTGATTCAGTCAGAAAAACTTGTTTGTTTTTTTCATCCAGCGAATAATCGCCAGGGCCATCTTCTTCTAATTGCTTTTCTAATTTAGGAATTAGCTTATCAATTTTTTTATACAGCTCCGAGCTGTCTTCTGCGGCCCCTGAAATAATCAGCGGCGTTCTCGCCTCATCAATTAATATTGAATCAACTTCATCCACGATCGCGTAATTTAAACCGCGCTGAACTCTATCTTCTCCACGAAAAGCCATATTGTCGCGTAAATAATCAAACCCATACTCATTGTTCGTTCCATACGTTATATCCGCCCCATAGGCTTGCTGCTTCGCTTCAGAGTCCATACCTTGCACGACTACGCCGACACTGAGACCCAGAAAATTATATAATTTCCCCATCCACGCCGAATCACGTTTTGCCAAATAATCATTCACCGTAATGACATGCACACCTTTTCCAGAAAGCGCATTGAGATACGCCGGCAAGGTGGCAACCAATGTTTTCCCTTCTCCGGTTCCCATTTCAGCAATACGCCCCGAATGGAGCACCGATCCACCAATCATTTGCACATCAAAGTGCCGCATATTTAAAACCCGCTTACCGACTTCCCTAACAACCGCAAATGCTTCGGGCAATATTTGATCAAGCGTTTTTCCATCATTTAATAATCGACGAAATTCATTCGTTTTTTCACGCAGTTCTGCATCGGAAAGAGAAGATAGCGCTGCTTCAAATATATTAACTTCCTGAACGACCTTGTTGAGTCGTTTTACTTCTCGGTCGTTGCGACTACCAAAGAGACTTCGTGTGATTTTGTTAAACATAGTATTTTTTCTACCTGAAGATTGCTTCTTGTATTATGTAAGCTAGGACACTGTCATGGCCTAAACAACAGTGTACTAGGGACTACTCGCACGGACATGATAGTTGTTTTTATGAGAAAAACAACTGGTACACTGATACTAGTATACCGTCAAGGCCATGTTCAACGAAACGCCAAGCGGCCAGATGTTAGGCGTGCTCCCAAAGAACTAGCCGTCGACTTGGAGGGGCACAACAACACAGAGAGCCACTTAGCATTTCGCTCGAAGGGAATATGGGGTATATATTACAATAAGAATCGTAAAAGTACGCAAAATTAGATTTTTCAGCGTGATATTTATCCTAATATAACCGACAGACTCGGAGATACAGAATACACGGAACGAATTAAAATCTGACTGCTTTTTAGGCAAAAATAAAACCGGAATTAACTACCCAGATGAGATTTGAGCGGCAACTACAACTGCGTGCAAACGCCGTCAGCGCGAAGCGCGAACATATTTTATGGGATCCACTGAACGTCCATTTTTGTGAACTTCGAAATGAACATGTGGCCCGGTAGAACGACCACTGGAACCCATTTTACTAATCGTGTCCCCTTTTTTTACCCTCTCGCCTACTCGCACCACAATTTTGTCGTTATGCCCATAACGGGTCGAGTAGCCATTACCATGATTGATCTCTACTAACTTTCCGTAGCCATAACGTTTACCCGCCCAGATAACAACTCCTGCAGCCACCGCAATAATCTCTGAGCCATGTTTACCCGCTATGTCGATTCCATCGTGGTGCGCAATTCGGCCGTTAAACGGATCCGTTCGTTTACCATAATACGAGGATACCCATCCACGTTTTACGGGTCGACCCGCCGGAAATACCTCATCTTGTAAATCTCGATTCATCAACATTGTCTCAAGCACGCCGAGCTGCAACGAACGATGATCAAGCTGTTTGGATAAGTCTTCTAACGCCGACAAAAAATCGGGAACAGTTATCGAAGAACCTCGTTCGGCTTTTAAGCTTTCAGGGCCACCGAGGGCTGGAGAATTTTCAAAATCAAACTCACCTCTATCAAGCTTAGCGTTTTCGATAAGTCTTTGCCCCAAAGCATCTAAACGAATGACATGCGCCTTTAATTGCCCCAAACGCACCGCTAATGCATTCATGTTTTTTTCCGCATCATTAGTGGCCAATTCTAATTTAAGCTGTTCTGTTTGCAGGCCTTTTTGCATACCGATAAGCAGGGAGTTTGCATTCACTTCTTTACTGCCCACATGCATGCCGATATAAGCAGTACCTGCAAGTAATATCAGACTAATCGCGGAGACAGCAAGCCACATCCATAGGCCAAGATGAAAGCGGGAGGTTCCACCTAATTTATTGGTAATCAGTATTACACTCATAGACAATTTTTCTTTGTATTCCCTAGAGGGCTGTCGTCAATGAATATAACTTCGCAGTCATATTCATTGACGACAGCTCCTTGTTATTATATATACCCTGTCAGTTAATAATTCGACTTATTTGGGAATATCTTGAGCACAATATGTCAAAGCGCCCCATCATTCTAGCCAAAATACTGGCCAATAACTCACCAGATCTGCGCCAAATTATAAAAAAAACCAGGGTGCTAAATGCGCTAAACAATGCGTTACAGCAAACCCTTGATGCACCTCTTAAAAACCATTGTATAGCCGCTAATATATCGGGTAATCAGTTAGTTATACTAGCTGACACCTCTGCCTGGGCCATCAGAATTCGCTACGAACAATATAATATTCTTGAAGGGATAAAAGGATGTACAAATGTACATTTTTTGAAATCTATTGTAGTTAAGGTGAGACCAACAAGCTTAGAACAGCCTTCACCTCGACGCTTGGTAATTCCTTTATCCAATAATGCATCTAAAAACATCCGGGACACAGCATATACGATTAATGACCCAAAGCTCAAGCTTGCTCTACAGCGTTTATCTGGAAAGATTGACCCTAAAAAATAACCGCGTTAACTCCCTGTCGCATTATTACTTATCGCTTATATATTTATCAAAGATCTATAACCTTTGTGCGCAGGTAACACGCCTAAAGAAATAAATCTATACCGTAAGAATTGGCTGACTATAGGAAATGGGGACTTCCTGAGTTTCCGAAAATGTAACGAGTTCCCATGCTTCTTTGTCCGCAAGTAGAGCTCTAAGTAATTGATTATTAAGAGCATGGCCTGACTTATGCCCGCGAAACGCGCCAATAAGACTATGCCCAAGCAAATACAAATCGCCAATAGCGTCTAACACTTTATGTTTTACAAATTCGTCTTCATAACGCAAGCCATCAGGATTTAATACGCGGTAATCGTCAATAAACACTGCGTTATCCGTACTCCCACCGAGCGCAAGATTGTTACTCCGTAACATATCGATATCCCGTGTAAAGCCAAACGTTCTTGCACGACTCACTTCGCGTACAAAGGAAGTTGTAGAAAAATCAACTTCGGTTAAATTTTGCTCTTCAGAGAAAGCAGGATGATCGAAATCAATCGAAAAACTGACTTTAAAGCCTTCAAACGGCTCAAATCTAGCCCACTTATCACCCTCTTTAATTACTACATTTTTCTTAATTCTAAGATACTGCTTGTCTGCTGCTTGCTCTTCGATACCCGCCGACTGAATAAGAAACACAAAAGGCCCTGCACTGCCGTCCATAATCGGAACCTCAGCCTCACTGAGTTCAACATAAGCATTGTCAATTCCAAGACCCGCAAACGCGGATAACAAATGCTCTACCGTCGAAACCTTAACCCCGTCACTTTCAATCGTGGTGGATAAACGTGTGTCAGTGACATTTGACGAAATCGCTTTGATGATTTTTGGCTCATCAAAATCTGTACGAATAAATGTAATGCCCGAATTAGGTGCTGCCGGACGAAGCGTCACATAAACCTTCTTACCCGAATGAAGCCCTACACCTGCTGCACGAATCACATTTTTTAGCGTACGTTGTTTAGTCATCTTCAACCCTTTTGTAACACCTTGCATACAAAAACCGCAAACTTTCGCGCGATGGTAACACAAGGGCAGCAACGTTCCTAGAACGCAATACAAATCCTATTTCGCGCAGCTAGTCGGCCTGCCGTCTAAGAAATGCCGGTATATCCAGATAATCGAGTTCATCGGATGAGCGAGAATTATCATTAACGACTTTTTTCCGAATGATCGCTGGCTTTTCAAAGGCTTTATAATCGACATCGCCATTGGTATGTTTGACTATTTTCACAGGCTCCGGTTTAGCGGCTTTGGCTTCTTGCCCAATCCCTGTCGCTACCACCGTTACGCGCAACTCGTTCTGCATGTCAGGATCAATCACTGTACCCACAACGACGGTGGCATTTTCGGAAGCAAACTCTTTAACGGTGTTTCCAACTTCTTCAAATTCACCAATAGACAAATCTAGACCTGCCGTCACATTAACCAAAATACCCCGCGCCCCGGATAAGCTAACATCTTCTAGCAGTGGACTTGCAATCGCAAGTTCAGCCGCCTCACGTGCGCGATCTTCCCCGGTGGCCGACCCGGCACCCATCATGGCTAAGCCCATTTCAGACATCACCGTACGCACATCTGCAAAATCCACGTTGATTAAACCAGGGCGCGTAATCAATTCAGCAATTCCTTGCACCGCGTTAAGCAAAACATCATTGGCTGATTTAAAGCAATCCAATAAAGTCATATGCTTGCCTAATACAGATAACAACTTTTCATTCGGAATGGTAATCAATGAATCAACATATTGCGCCAGCTCCTTTATTCCCTCTTCGGCGTATGCCATGCGTTTTTTGCCTTCAAATGGAAATGGCTTAGTCACCACTGCAACGGTTAAAATCCCCAATTCTTTTGCTGTCTGCGCAACAATGGGGGCGCCACCTGTTCCAGTACCACCACCCATTCCCGCCGTAATGAAAACCATATCGGCACCTTCAAGAATTTCCATTAAGCGCTCGCGGTCTTCTAATGCGGCTTGACGCCCAATTTCTGGATTGGCACCGGCACCTAAACCGCGAGTCACCGTTGACCCTAATTGCAAAATTGTCTTCGCGGTTGAGTTTTTTAACGCTTGGGCATCGGTATTCGCACAGATAAACTCCACGCCATCGATATTCCCTTCCAACATATGCTCAACCGCATTACAACCACCACCACCAACTCCAATTACCTTGATGACAGCATCCTGAGCATGCGCATCCATCATTTCAAACATAGTCTTTACCTCTTTTATGCCTATAGCAATCTGCTTACAAAAAAGCGGAACTCGTTGAGTCCACTACTGTATTGCGTTTAAAAATTATTTTTAAACCACGCGTTCATTCGATTCAAAACACCCGATTTACCACGATCAACTGAGTGTAAATCACTCACTTTTTTGTCTTGATAATGATGCCCATAGAGTAGAAGGCCAACCCCAGTTGCATAAATCGGATTCTGAATAATATCTGCTAACCCATTCACATATTGCGGCTTTCCTAGTCTAACTGGCATATGAAATACTTCCTCCGCCAGTTCCACCCCCCCATCCATTTTTGAACTTCCTCCGGTCAATACGATGCCGGCGGCAATCATATCTTCCATTCCAGTGCGCCTTAGCTCGGCTTGAACTAAGGTAAACAATTCTTCATACCGCGGCTCAATAACTTCCGCTAAAGTTTGCCTGGCTAATCTTCTCGGCGGTCTTTCACCAACACTCGGAACCTCTATGGTCTCTTCCGGGTTTGCCATTTGGGTTAAACAACAACCGTATTTAATTTTTATCTCTTCGGCGTACTGGGTTGGGGTGCGCAATGCAACCGCAACATCACTGGTGACTTGGTCTCCTGCAATTGGAATAACCGCCGTGTGGCGAATGGAGCCATCCGTAAATACCGCTATATCTGTCGTGCCACCACCAATATCAACCAAGCAAACACCAAGCTCCTTTTCATCATCGTTCAATACTGCATGGCTTGAGGCGAGCTGTTCAAGAATAATGTCCTCCACTTCAAGACCGCAACGTTTAATACATTTTATGATGTTTTGTGCCGCGCTAACCGCTCCAGTAACGATATGCACCTTAGCTTCTAAACGAACCCCAGACATACCCACGGGTTCATGCACGCCATCTTGGTCATCAATAATGAATTCCTGCGGCAAAACATGCAGAAATTTTTGGTCTGCGGGTATTGCAACTGCACGCGCAGCATCAATAACGCGCGCGACATCATCCCTGCGAACTTCTTTATCACGAATGGCAACGATACCGTGAGAATTCAAGCCACGTATATGACTCCCTGCGATGCCGGCATAAACCGCATGAATCTGACAACCAGCCATTAACTCGGCCTCTTCGACGGCGCGTTGAATAGATTGCACCGTAGACTCGATATTTACCACTACACCTTTTTTTAAACCGCGCGAAGCATGCGAACCAAACCCAATAATATCAACACTGCCTTCAGATGTTATTTCTCCAACGATAGCGACTACTTTTGATGTTCCAATATCTAATCCAACAATCAAATTTTGACCTGGTTTCTTAACCATAACTTATACCGAAGGAACTCCTGTTGGTTGGATTTGACTTATGTTTGGTGTTTCTTTTTCAAATAAAGAAAATCCGTTTGAGTAGCGTAAGTCAATCCGCCTAATTTTTTGTTTTATGTGAGCAAAATTACTGCCGTAAACTCTTATAAATCGAGTTAATTTTTCCTCGAAATCGTTACGACCGAGAAACAATTCAATAGAATCATCCAATACTGCCTTAATTGCATGCCGCGCATCTATGCTGAGATGACTTACACTCAGCCCGACGGGTTGAACAATAGCGTGCATGATTTTATAAACTTCCATTAATTTTTTTTCGTTAGCGTTTTCCCCAAACAACACGGGTAATTTGAAAAACTCCTTTGCTGTTCCTGCAACAAAAGACTCTCCCTGCATATTTAATAGGGTTTCATTACGCCATATCGCTACTGCTTTTTCTTCAACGACCCGAACTTGCAAAATACCCGGCCATTTTCTATCGATCCATGCAAAATTCACCCAAGGTAAATTGGTAACTAATTGATGAATTCGTCCGACATCAAGAGTAAAAAAATTTCCATCAATATTTTTCTCTACGATAGCTTTTAACGCTATGACATCGACTTTTTCAAACTCACCCACAAAACGAATTTCCTGGATGGGAAAAACATCTGCTCGAGTTGCTTGCATTCCTACAAACACCGCTCCGGCAATAAATAAACCTAAAAATGAACCATAGCCAAGCCATTTCATCAATGACACAGAATTTTTTGATGACTTTTTTAAATCTTTGCCTTTTTTCAGCTTAGCAGCCATCAAAACCTCCGTTGACCGACCGAGAATTACTGGTTTCTAGAATTCGCATAACCAAGTCATCAAACTCCATGCCAGCTTCTTTTGCCGCCATCGGCAGCAAACTATGATCAGTCATTCCAGGCAAAGTATTAACTTCTATCAGCCACGGCTGCTCTGAGTCGTCGACCATGAAGTCTACGCGCCCCCATCCATAACCATCGATCACATCAAATGCTTTTTTGCATAATGTCTGGAAATTTTTTTCTATCTCGTCGGCTAGGCCTGACGGGCAATAATAGTTTGTGGTATTCGCTTCATACTTGGCCTCATAATCATAAAAATCATTCGGTGTATCCAGCCTAACAATAGGCAACATATCGCGCCCTAAAACAGCTGCTGTATATTCTTTACCTTCGATACACTGCTCAGCCATAACTCTATCGTCAAACTCAGCAGCACCACGCCATGCATCCAACAGTTCACTCATCTTCGACACTTTTGCGATTCCAATGCTTGAGCCTTCCCGAGATGGCTTGATAAACATCGGAAAACCTAAGTAACTCACCGTATTTTCTAAGTCCGCCTTGCTCAGCAAGGCGCGAAATCGAGGCGTCGGCAAATCATTCGCAAGCCATATTTCTTTGGTCCGAAGTTTGTCCATGCCAAGCGCAGAAGCCAATACACCACTGCCTGTGTAAGTCATCCCAAGGACTTCAATTGCCCCTTGGATTACACCATCTTCACCCATGCGGCCATGCAGCATATTAAATACACGATTAAAATCTCCGTTTTGTAACTGCTCAATCACACTATCCGCAGCATCAACAGCGACCGCATCTACGCCTTTACGGATTAAGGCGGCAAGCACAGCAGCGCCACTTTGCAAAGATATTTCGCGTTCTGCAGAAACTCCACCCATTAATACTGCGACCTTTCCGTACTCTTGAGGATTAATAAATGTCATGCTTTTTCACCGAACTCGAAGCTTCACCAACAATACATACCTCACGCACCAAACGGATACCTTGCTTGTGCTCCACAATTGATTGAACTTTTTCGATCAATTTTTCAATATCACTTGCCATCGCATCACCGGTATTGATAATAAAGTTCGCATGTTTGTCGGAAACACACGCACCTCCAATACACAAACCTTTCAACCCCAACTCATCAATTAAACGTGCTGAATAGTCATCTTTAGGGTTCCTAAACACTGAACCGCAACTCGGCAAGCTAGTCGGTTGGGTCTCTGCACGTTTAGCCAATAGCTTCTTTATTCGTAGGCGGGAATCCTCCCCGTCACTACGCACTAGTTTTAAATTCGCTGCCACAAACCATTCGTCGGCAGGCCCTTTCACCGACCTATAAGCCACCGCATAATCTTCCGGTGTACGCAGAAATCGATACCCCGCTCTATTTATCGTTTCTACAGATTCGATATGTACCCATGTTTCTCCGCCAAAAGCACCCGCATTCATCGCCAGCGCACCACCCATCGTTCCAGGAATACCCGCTAAAAATTCAGCGCCGACTAAGTTGGCT
>CAZWUO010000145.1:0-9985 GCA_964636675.1 uncultured Ectothiorhodospiraceae bacterium | reverse complement strand
TCTTCGCGTACTTTTTTTCCACCGAATGCAATTAATACCTTTAATAGTGCAAAAACTTTTGGACGATTCCTGCTGGGCAATGTTAACGGTTGTCCATCAATTAAAATTTCAAAACGTCCCAAGGTAGAGATATGTATTAGCCAAGGCCATGTTTCGATATCGTAGGGCGCAGCTGTAAGTATCATATTGCGTTTGATGATGATGGTACGCGCATAGTCTGGTTCGATATTGTTACGTATTGCCTCTGCAAAAAGTTCTGCCATTGCCTCGTCACAGGGCCACAACCCAGGTAATAGATTGTATTTTTTTGCCAAGGTCAGCGATTTTTTCAAGCCTGCTAATGCAGATACTTTTTCCCCAAGATGCCAGTCTAAAATTGCTTCGAACAACATGCTTTGAAATTCGTGAAGATAACTGTGCATTTGCTTAGCAAGCTTTTTTGTATTCAAAATATGGCGTCGTGCATTTTCGACATCCCCGTTTAATAGACAGAGTTGAGCTAACAAAAAATAAGCACAGGCGTGGTAAAAAGGAGAACCAGACACATCAGCATAGCGTTGCGCTTCATGCGCATGATAATTTGCTGTATCAACATCATCACATCGATAAGCATATATTGCATGCAACATATGATAAAACGATAAATGCGAGCGTCCTGAGCTATCAACATAATTGCCAGCGATACGCAGTAAATCACCTGCTTCATCATTTTTATCTAGCATGAGTGCGGCAGCCGTCGCATGCGAGAGCAAGGGAATATTCCACAGCACCTGCCTATACTCTTTTGCCAGCGCTAACCCTTCTTTGGCCACGTTCAATGCGTGGCGGGAGTTGCCCGTCATCCACGAAAAACAACAATGAATCAAGTGCCATAAAATACGCGATGGAGCTTCTTTGCTCTGACCAATTGTTTGAGATAATAGCGTATGATTAATTTCTGCGCAGCGATAATCACCCTGCCATAAATAGTGCAGTAATATAGATATTTGTTTATTAGCCCGCAAATTTGGTGGTAGCTCACTCATGCTGATATTTTTCAAGCGCTCAAGCCAGGTAATATAGTTTGCATGTTGTGGAGCACGATGCAGTAATGCAGAAAACATGCTTTCGGTTAATTTTGCGCGAACCTCGGGTGGGATTTTTTCATCAAGCATTGGCTCAAGTTTATCAACACGTTCTATCCATTGATCGAGTGGTTTGAAATCATCGCGTTCAATCGTGTAGCTATTGATAATGCCTGATAAGGATAAACACTGGCCCACTAAATCGGCGCTATGTTGAAAATTATCAAAAGCGCGAATAAAATCCTGGCGTGCATATTGAGGCCGAATAAACAGCGCGCAAATCGCACGCCAATAGAGCAACCAGCCTGAGCAGTCGATAGTTGACAATGGAATTGCCTGCAACCAAGTAGCGAGCGTGCGAGTACAATTTTCGCCGACCATTACTTTTGCATATTTTAATACAAACTGGATTAGATGCTGCCAATCTCCCATTTTGATCAGCAGTGATGCTGCAACCACAATAGCGCTATCATTTTCTAATAAAGTCACCGTTAGTGTTTGAGTTTTATGCAGGAGATTTGGGTTTAATTTGCTTTCGCTTTGGGAGATGAGAAATGATTTAAACAGTGGGTGATAACGGTAAGTTAAACCAGCATCTGTAACGCGATAAATAAAATAATTTTTATTATAAAGATCACGCAAAATTTCCCCCGCTGCTGGATTCCCCGTTAAGGTGATGGCGTGTTCAACCGAAACATCGGGTAAAAAACAGGTGTGATATAAAACATGACGCGCATCGGGATCAACACAACGCAGTACTTCATTGGTAAAATATTTAAACAAATCATCTTGTGAATCGATCGTAAGAAGTTCGCTTTGATCAACATGTTTCATGCGCATAAATAACAGGGCTAAACCTGCTGCCCAGCCTGTCATCATAAGCTGAATGTCATTGATTATTTCGTCTGAAATAACCTCAATGTCGTGAGTTAGTGCCAGTTTTTTCAGCTCTTTGTTGCTAAAACGTAAATCCTCTTCGCGGATATAGTGAATTTTTTGATTGAGATTGAAACGCGCAAACTCGGGTGTTAACGCCTGGCGACTGATTAGAATAACTCGCCCGGTTTGGGGCAATTCATCAATGGCTACCCGAATAACATCAGCCCATTGCGCCGCCAAACATTCATGCACATCATCAAAAACGATGGCAAAGGGTTGATCTAACCGCAGATAGATCGCCGCAAAATAGCGCCGTGCAAATGCTGTAACATTCATCGCATCCATTGCTTGGAAATCAACGATAGGTTTTCGACGATTTGGAGTAGCCTTGCGCACAGCATGGGTAAAGCTGGAAAAAAAACTTCCAAGGTCGTCATCTCCGGCATCCACACAATACCAGATGGAGAGCTTTTGTGACGATTCGATATAATTGGATACCAGCACTGTCTTGCCATAGCCAGGCGGCGCAAGCACGGCGGTTACCGGTGTTTTGGATGCTTCATCTAACTGCGTTAACAGTGCTTTACGTGGAATGAAGTGGTGCGCCATAGGACGACGGTATTTATGTGATCGTGAATTTATCATAATTCTGAATATGCAATTAAAAAGCGGTATATAGGTATTCGCAGTTTAATAAAAACAAACCTCGTTGGCTAGGGTCAACAGACCCATAATATATGAAAGTGGGCAGGCATTATAATCACGTAAAGTTTGTATGTTTTCTTGAGAAACATGGTATACCTCTATATTTACATTAAATTGATGCGTCCAAGACAAGGTTTGAAAAATATTCTTTTAACGGGCTGTTTTGAGCCGATGATTATTGATGAAGCGCATTGTTTTATTTATAAAAAATACGCTGCTATTTTTTTATAATAAGTATCGGAAATAAATCTTTAATTAGTTTCACTGGCAGATCTCCTTGGCGCCATTGTTTGAGTGTTTCCCTGGCAAAATGAAAGCATATTAAGGTAATTAATATAACTGTAACAAGATACAGGTTGGGCGAGTTTTTAACTAAAATAGAATGCCCCCGTTTTTCTATCGTCGTGGTGTGTTCAGTATTTTTTTTCTTGTAATCCGTGAAAAATAACATAAATATAAATACTGATGTTTAGCAGCGCGGCTGCTATGCCAAGTAAAACTTGAATGTCGGGTGTTAGACCCGCCGGATAAATGATAGGAATCAGGTAATGCTCTACAAAACCACCGTCATATCCTGCGGCACCGGATGCGGCTCTTAATCCGTTTTCAAGC
The DNA here is from genome assembly GCA_964636675.1 of uncultured Ectothiorhodospiraceae bacterium. GTDB lineage: Bacteria > Pseudomonadota > Gammaproteobacteria > S012-40 > S012-40 > JALUUH01. The sequence continues at coordinate 6,725 of CAZWUO010000145.1, read as the reverse complement.
GGTGTTAACGGGCAAATCCAGCCTTTGAATTCAATTAAAGATATCCATATTGCGGTGGGAATATGGATTATCATGATCCACTTGCGCCAAAGGCTGCAAAGCCCGCCAAATAATGCAAATACGATAAACAACAAATGAAACCAGATGACGAGATCGGCGAGAAAGTGGTAGATCATTTCATGCACTTGCTGTCTGAATAGGGGGATTGTTGCATCAAATCGTCGCCGTACCTAAATCCTAAACGCCAAGGATATAGAATAAACAAAAGAATATGCTTGTGCCAGGCTGATGAAACTTAAACCTAGCCAAATATTCTTGATTAATTGATCGAAAATTAGACTCGCGCACAGATCTCGGATAATATCTATCTTTCTAATAAAGGATATTCATTGGCAATATTAATCAGAGGGCAAGTATACGCTAGCCTTGAACAAGCAAAATCTTACAGTCGAATATTTTATCGCGAGCAAAGTTTTTTCGACCATCATGTATCCAACGACATCGGGGCTGAGCATGCACTGGAATCTGGTCGTTATCATCTTTATCTGGGATACGGTGATCCATGGAGTCATCGTGTATTAATAAGCCATGCGTTACTGAAGTTGCAAGACGTACTGTCGATTACTTTTGTTAATCCTGCTCCAGCAAACGATGGTTGGGTGTTTAGCGTAAAAGACGAATACGCTGAGGGCGGTCTGGATAAAGTCAATAATTGTGACTCTCTCTATCAGCTTTATCAGCTAGCAGAGCCTGAGTTTACCGGCAGGGTAACCGTGCCCGTGCTTTGGGATTGCAAAACATCGCAGATAATCAGCAATCAGTCGCATGCCATTATGCGTATGCTGAGTACTGTCTTTGCAGAATCTACGAATTCCACTCTCAGGCTTTATCCGGATGAGCGAGCGAGCGAGATCGAGTGTTATAATCATTTTATTTTTGAAAGCATTAATAATGGTGTCTACAAAGTAGGTATGGCGCCTAGCCAAAAAACTTATAACCACAATTTAGGTGTTTTGTTTGCGGCGTTAGACGAGTTGGAAGAGCATTTAGCGCATACGCGATATTTATTAGGCGAGCAATTAACGGAATCGGATATAAGACTTTTTGCGAGCCTAATCCGGTTTGACACGATTTATTATCCTTATATGAAATGTAATCGAAAGCGTTTGCAAGACTATGCGAATTTATGGCTTTACACCAAAGATATTTATTCGCTACCTGAGATTAAAAAAACGGTAAATTTTGATGACATGATGCAGGCATATTATGGACAGGCTTATTTAAATCCGATGAAGGTTATTCCTGATTTACCATCTATTCAATTTGCTGATGAAATAGAAGTTTTTCACTATGAGCTTTATTCCGCACCGTTTTAAATGAGCAATTTACGATACGTCCTAGGGTTTATGCTGAGCCACAATATTTGCAATGCCAGGTAGATTCCTCCGTCACCACTTCATGTAAACAAAACGAATACAAATATTTTGTATTGCATTGTGAGCACTGATATAACTCAGCTAGGGCGAGTAAGCTTGCATGTTCACAGCCACAGGGTAAGGGCAATTGCTGATGCAAATCGGATGCGTCTAAATCTTTAAAGCGCTCAATATTAAAATTTGCACAGCTTGATATTCTAGGAAGTTTTTTCGCTTTCATAGTTGTAGCATTAGGACTCACACGGCGTTAACGGACTGCCATTGTAGTGCATCTATAAACGGTTTGTATAGGGCAGGCATAGAACAGGAGCATAGGGAAGAAATTCAATCACATACTGGCTAACGCTGCAAGCTCCGCAGCAGAGACTTCGGAGGTCGAGGCTGTAAGTTGGTATGTGAAGTCACTAACTTTGGCGATTGACCAAGCCTAAAGACACTGCGCGGGCGATGGTATGATAACGATTCGAGGTTTGCAGTTTTTTTGTACTATTTTGTAAATGAAATACCACGGTGCGCTTGGAGACACCCAGTATTTTTCCGATCTCCCAGTTTGTTTTACCGACTGCCGCCCAATGCAAACACTCTAATTCCCGCTTAGTGAGTTTTTGAAAATCTATTGGGTGATCGTTCTGCACTAAACAAATGATAGCTTGATGAATATTGTGAGCAAATTCTTGTGCATACGAAAGCTGGGCGGTCGTCGTATTTGAACGACAAAAATCGATTGATGTTGCAAGTATGAGTAAACCAAGATCATCGTTGTTGCCAATGACTGGAAAGCTCAGACTGTTGACCAGCGGAATATTGACTTGTTTACTGCGTAAAATATGCATTAATTGCTGTTTGTGGTTGGTTGCGAAATGACTGAGCAGATTGTCAATTTCAGTGCTTGAAATATTTTCTTGAGTAGAGATTCTCAGTACTCCGCGATGTTCTTGACAAACGCTAGCGCCCTCATGAGTTCCTTGAATAATAATCAGCCGGGGTTGTATATCGCTGGGTATCTTGCTGATAAATAAAAAATACTGAAACCCAAAATGTCGACATACTTCAGCGCAAGCCCCATGTAGACTTTTTTTGCTTGGGGAGTCTGTTAGCAATTGAGTGTCGTGATTTAGCATTTATCTTTAAGTCTTTTAATGCTGCTCAAACAATGGAGCGAAGACATGTCCTCGCCCCAGTCAGTGTCGTTACCTAAATCCTAATCAAGGCTTATAACCCATATTAAATCAAATACAACCTCATCCCCAGGTTGGCCGCTGAAGCTTGCTAAATTGGCGGCCCCAGATTCTCTGGCGGTGCCGCTGGCATGTTGGAATCGGCCAGTACCCGAAAGGATATTATTCTGTCCTGGGGTGGGTATATAGCCCGTTAAGTGAGTCATGCTCGATGAAGAATTCCCCAGAAATGGCTGTACGCTACCAAATACTCGTGTGGTAAAAGAGGGTTGGCGGCGCCATTCTGTTAAGTGGAATGTGCTGGTTACTGTGGCGAGTAGGCCGCCGTTATCTGCCGGAACAATATCCGCCAGTCTATCGAGTAAGGTTCCCACGTAGGCACCGGTTTTCATATTGTAAAGTGGTATATTAAAACACAAAGCCTGGGTTGTGCCTAAATCAGTCGCTGGCATATCACAAATAAAAGCAGTGGCAGCTCCGCGTGCATTGAGCACTAATTCCTTGCCAACAAAGTTGCTGCCTTTGTTAGGATAAGCCGGCGCAAAGTTGTGTCTTATGTCGGCATAAGCAACATTGCTTAGTAGTACCGCGATGATAAGTATCGAAAATAAATATTTAATTGATTTCACTATCAATCCCCTTGAGGTCATTGTTTGGGCGGTTGCCCGAGTAAAATGAAACCATATCAAGACAATGAATATAACTGTAACAGGATACAGGTTGGGTGAGCTTTTAGTCGAAAATATTGTAAACGCAAAGTTGATATAGGGGGTGTTTTTTAGTATAAGTTTCTGTCATTGTTAGTTTTTTATGGCATCGAGATGAAAATAAAAATATTTTTTTTGTGCATTATTCCGGTTTTTTCAACGGCGTGTACGACGATACAGATAAATCCCACAGATACCATTAGCCGTAATAGTCTCTCAACGCTTACCTTAGTGGACAATCAACGAATTAGAACGGCTGGCTTTGAATTAAAAAATGAACAGGTTTTTATTCGAGAGCGTCATAAAGACCTGATGATTCCCAGCAGTGATATTCACCAAATCACCACGGTAGAGCGACCGGTATTTGCAGCAAAGTCAGCGGCAGTGGGTATGGCGGCGGGCACTGCGTGGGCAGTATACGATATTGCGGCCGGGATGACCGTAGATGCTGCGTGGGGATTTGTGATCTATCCGTTGGGCATTGTTGCGCTGGGTTTTTATGCAGGCATTGCTGGTTTTGCCATCGGTGATCGAACTTATTATGCATTCAATCCGCTTGATCTCAATCGTCAAACAGAATACTCGGCTCGTTTATTGGCGCAAAAAAAGGCTGAAGATGATATATCTCGCCAGTGGGGAGGATATCATTTTGGCTTGAATCTCGGCGGAGGGGGCGCACGTTTTCCGTCATTAGGAGGGTATTCGACCACGCTCGCTCAAAATACCCAGGTGACGACTTTTTTTGCCCGAGCTGAGCTAGGGAAATGGGTAGATCAAAAAACGATTTTGGGAGGAAATATTGCGACGGTAAATACCTTTGATAGTAATGAAAGCGTTACGGTTAACCGCGGAATATTGTCTATTGGGCCGCAAATGACTTATTTCCCTCGGCGCTACGGATTAAATTTTAAAAGCTCAATCAATTATTCGATTTACTACGAAGATGTCGAAGATTTAAGTCTCGTTGATAGCGATGGAATGGGTAAAATTATATATCAAAAAGATTTTGATGGTGTTGGGGTTTTTGGTTCTATTGTTTATGCTTTTCCATTATCTGCCCACATTAACATCAGCGCAGAACTCATGGCTCAAGGATATTATTTTTCAGGAAATGATCCGGTTATGACCGCCGGGGTTCTACTGGGCGCACATTGGTATTAAACCAGCGAATGTCTTGGATGATTGTTGCGTATTTTTTTTCCCACGAAATGATCCCGATCACTTGTTGCTTAAGTTATTGATCAGGAAATAATCCTGGCATCCATTTGGAAGCTAGTGTTGCAGGGAAAGCCAGTTGCAAAGGTGTGCAGGCACCATTAAGTACAAATTTGTCTAAATACAATTAGAAAGACAAGTCCGATTAAAAATATTTGAATGACAATTTTATTAACAGACTAGGATTCTGGTCTGATATATTGCTCATAAATCAGTTGAGTCATTTCCGAAAACACACACTTTTCAATGATCTTGCCAGCAATATCAATCTTGATGCTATATTTCAGGTTGCCCAGTAGTTTCGTATTTTTTTGATAAGCATTTGGATTCTAGGTTAAATGAAGCCTGAGTTCCCGATATAATACAATCCTTATGTCGAAAAGCACCTGTCAAATTGACATAGTGAGCATATAAATGTAAGTTTTCGACATAAGAGGTTCGTAATATCGAAAACCAAGCGGGATTTTGACATAAGAAATGAATATTGAAGATTATCAAGCAGGTCATTACCGGCAACAGTACGAATATAAGAGCTTTACGCCAACCCCTATTAATCAAGATTGCGATTGCGCATTACCAGTTTGAAACCATTCATCCATTTCTTGATGGTAATGGGCGGCTGGGGCGTTTAATGATCGCCTTATACTTTGCCAGTTTTGGCCTGCTGCATAAACCGGCATTGTATTTGTCCGATTTTTTTGAAAGGAATAAAACCGCTTATGTTGATCATTTGATGGCTGTTCGCGAAGCCAATAAAATGCAAGACTGGTTAGTTTTTTTTCTGTATGGCGTGCGTGAAATGGCTGAAAACTCGATACAGGTTTTTAAAGATATTATTGCAATGTAAGGAGCGTTTGGAACGAGAAATATTGCCATGTTTTAGTACACGTCGGCAAAAAAATGCGCAATTGTTAATACGACATCTTTATCAATCACCGCTAGTGAATGTGAAATTGGTTGGGCAGTTACTAGATGTAAAAACAAACACTGCGGCGGCACTTGTGGATGATTTTGTAAAGTATGGGATTTTAAAAGGGTTAACCGGTAAACGTCGTAACAGGACATTTGGATTTGCTGAATATATATTAATTTTCAACCGTCAAAATGAACAGCCATAGATTAATTGGAAGAATGGTGTTTTTGGATGAAGCGAGCGCGGTGATGATATTGCGCGCCTGTTTTGGTTATTGCGATATTGATATAGGCTGTTTTTTTTAAACGCCAAAACACGCTGAAATAAGCGGGCATCTCTAGAAGGGACAGGGACTGTGCCCGTTAATTCTGTCGCCTGTCATCGGGTGGTCAAACGCGATGCTCGTGGCGTGCAACATCAACCTCTTTGCCATAAAAAATGCTTCATCCGTTGCGTACAAGTCACACCCCAAAATTGAATGCCCTATCGCTCGACTATGAATACGTAATTGGTGAGTACGCCCAGAGGATGGTGAAAAAGTGACTCGCGATACGGCGGGATTCTCCAGCCGCTGGGTCACTCGATAATTTGTAACCGCGATTTTTCCCGTTTCATAACATATTTTTTGCAATGGGAAATTCAGTTTGTCTTTTGTTATGGGATACTCGATAGTTCCCGTATCCTCAGCAACATGCCCATGCAAAATCGCCGTGTAAGTTTTTACCACAGTGCGCGCTTGAAACTGTTTGCCAATATGTGCATTAACCGCTTTATTCAGCGCAACAATGAGAATACCCGATGTTCCAAAATCAAGCCGATGAACCATGGTTGCAGTAGGAAAAGTATTGCGCAAACGGACATGAACCGAATCCTTGTTGAGCGGGTGTTTTCCCGAAAGGGTTAATAAGCCGCTTGGTTTGCTAATACACAAAATATATTGATCTTGATAAAGAATTTTTATCTCTTCAGGGCACGGAGGAACGATAAAAGGGTCAGCTTGTGGCTGCATTACCTGCTTCAGTTTGCTAATGAATAGAGACCAAATTGTATCAAAGATGGCCGTTGTTTGATATTGCTCACCGGTTCAAAATGATCTTCCTTTTGCCGGAACAGGACAGAAAAGAACATAGGCATTGATCCTATCCAAATTGCTGTCCAGCTTCGCCAGCTTTTGGATGATGCGCGTTTTTGGATTGAAAACGATACTTATCCGCCAAAAGCGCTTGCGGCTAGGTTTCACCATAAGCTGGTTTATATTCATCTTTTCCCGAATGGG
>CAZWUO010000144.1:0-10029 GCA_964636675.1 uncultured Ectothiorhodospiraceae bacterium | reverse complement strand
CCAGGGGCTGGTTGAGATACCCGGTTTGGGGTTTAGTACGTCTTTCACTGTGTTGGCTCAACAGGTCACCACGGTCAATTTGCCGGCTGAGGCCCGGCTATTACCAAAAATTGCAGGTAAAGCAAATCTTGGCATCCATGTGACGGCCTTGGATGAGATTACGGTCTACGGGCTCAATGCGGCACGATCTACGAGTGACGCGTTACTCGTCTTGCCCAGCGATGTGTTGGGTCGCGAATACATAGCGATGAGCTACAATGCTCTCATACAGGCTGGTTTTTTACCTTCGCAGATCGCTATCGTTGCTACGGTTGACGGTACTTCAGTTGATATCACTCCTTCACAAACCATTAATGCAGACAAGCCTGCTGGCGAAACTTTTACCATCACGCTTAATCGCAATGAAGTTTATCAAATCCGAAACTATTCTAAGGACTTAACGGGTACCCATATTCGATCCACCGAACCTGTCGCGGTGATGTCCGGCGTTATGTGTGCCGACGTTCCGTCCCGTTCGCCACGCATTGCTGCATGCGATCATTTGGTGGAGATGATGATGCCGTTATCCACCTGGGGAAAATCCTATTCAACGGTGCCTTTGGCAACGCGTCTCAACGGCGATATTGTTCGCGTGCTCGCATCTGAAAATGGAACGGAGATCTCAATCAATGGAGACATAGTTGCGACCCTAGACCGAGGCGAGGTTCACGAAACTATACTGACCGAGCGCGCACATATTCAGGGCAATGCACCAATCATGGTAGCGCAGTTCGCCACCGGCCATCATTTTGATGAAAATAATGCGTTTGGTATTCCTATCCCTGATGCTGATCCGTTCATGACCGTCATTCCGGCCAATGAGCAATTTTTATCGCACTACATATTTGCAACGCCAGCGACCGGCTTTGCACGTAACTTTGTCAATGTGGTGATCCCCAGCGGGTCTGCTACTGCATCGTTACAGTTGGATGGCGCACCAGTTGATTTGGCCTTGTTTTCCCCCATTGCTGGCAGTTCTTTGGAGGGTGGCCAGATTCCAATCATGCCAGGAAGCCACACATTGAGCGCTGATGTACCGTTTGGAATAATGGTTTATGGTTTCGCTCCACATGATTCTTACGGCTATTCCGGAGGTTTGGCACTAGCAGTAATTAACCCATTGGAAGATCCTTTTTTGCCTAATGTTTCTGCGTTTAAACACGTGGCGTATACCTTTCGAGGTGTGGCAACCGATAGTGAAGATATCAATGCCAATGGCATCTTAGATCCAGGTGAAGATCTCAATGGCAACGGTGTGCTAGATCGACGCACCGAAGATGTTAATGATAATGGTATTTTAGATGCCAACGAGGATTTAAATGGCAATGGCATATTGGACGCCGATCGAGGTGTATGGCGTGTTCAGCTAATGCCCGATGCCAACAATCTTCAGCTTGACGTTACGCAATTTATTGCGGGTTTAGCCCCGACCGTGAATTTTAATCTGAGCTTGCTGGATAACAATTTGCCGGGTATTGGAACGCTGCGGATTATTGATTTGGCGGGCAATGAAACCGATGTGCCGGTGCTTATACCTTCTTCGGCAGCTTTGACCGATCTGCATGTCATCAGCACCGTCTCCGGTGATCGCATTGATGTGGATCAAGCTAGTTTTACCCACCCGCCGGCGAGCATAACCGTTGGTATTGATAATACCGTCATTGAATGGCAATTTGAGACCTTTCTTGCAAACAATATTGAAGACCTGAGTTACGAGATTCTTCTCAGAGATTCCACACCTGGAGAAACGCGCCTGGTAACTCAGAAGGTCGTATTGGATTATCTCGATATCAATGAGCAACGTGTGTTCACCGAACTCGGGCCACAATATGTTGACGTTACTGCCTCGCAGTTTACCGCAGTAGTCAGCACCGATCGACAAAATTACGGGCCTGACGAGCCCGTGCAATTGACAACTGTGATCAGCAATGTGGGTACTACGCTGGGTAACGCTCGCATTGAGGTGATTATTGAAGATGCCAACGGTGTTCCTGTCACCAACCTGGGAACCAGCGACATAGGGCCGATAGTGGTGGGTACTTCCGCTACGCTAGTTAATACCTGGGATACGGGTTTGACCCTCACGGGTGTTTATCAACTGCATATCGTATTACGCGATGATCAAGGTGAAATTCTTAACGAAGCCGTGACCCCGTTTTCAATTGTCAATTCAACCATGGGCATTCCGCTGGCCTCTTTGGATTTGACCTTGGGTGTCGATATTGGCGGTGCATTTATCCAAAAGCTGCTGTATCACACCGATGATCTTGTTCAGATGCAAAGCCGGGTGGGAAACCGCTCGGTCAACGCCTACATCAACGACGCGATTGTTCGCACTAAGGTTTTGAATCCGGCAGGGCAGGAATTTTTTACGCATGATGCTACGCTGAATGCGCTAGGTCCAAACGCTATCTTTGATTCGTTTGCATTGTTAGCATTGAACGCAGCGGTTCCCGGCATTTACTCAGTGCAAAGTACCACGATTGATGCTGCCACATCGGCGATATTGGCCTCGGCCAGCGCTGAATTTACCGTAGAGCAAAAAGTTGCATTGGCGGTACAAGGCGGCGTTTCGGCTCAATTCAGCAAAGTGCTGCGCGGCGACGAGCAGATTTGTTTGACGACACTGATCAATACCAGTGAATTTGCACTTAACGCTATCTCGATACAACAATCACTGGTTCGGCTCGATGTCGAACAGGTGATTCGTTCCAATGACAGGGTGATTACCTTAGCAGTGGGTGAGATGCAAGGTTTGCCTAGCACTGAAATCACGACGGGCCTAGCCGCAGGCGAGTATGCGTGTGTCATACGGATCAATAGCGAAGGTGAGTTTAAGACCTTGGATTTTGCGGTCTTTAATATTATTAACCTGATCGCAGAGCAGGGAGTTGATCAGAGCGCTCTCGTAGGTAATACGGTTCTACTTGATGGCACCGCAAGTCGCGAGGCAGACAATCTGCCGCTGGATTATCAGTGGACACTGCTATCCCGTCCTGTGAACAGCAATACGGTTCTGTCAGATCCTGCGGCTGCGCAACCCAACTTTATTGTTGATCAGCAAGGTGATTATGTTATTCAGTTAATTGTTGGCAACGGCACTGATATCAGTTCTCCTAAAACCGTGCTCGTCAGCGTACCGAATAGATCACCCTCGGCTAATGCAGGCCCGGATCAAAGTGTCTTGGTGAGTGATACTGTCATGCTAGATGGCTCGAATAGCAGCGACTTCGACGCAGATCCTCTGAGCTATCGTTGGTCTCTCATTCAAAAGCCTGATGGCAGCAGTGCTCAGTTATCCGCGCAAAACGTAGTGGCCCCAAGCCTTGCATTTGATGTATCGGGTGTTTATATCGCTGAGCTAGTTGTTAACGACGGATTTGTCGACAGTGTGCCTGATACGGTGGTATTAAATATCGGTGACTTATCGCAAGTTGGACTATCCGTCCAAGGTCAAATAACCGCTCTGGGTACTGAACTGCTGCGCGGCGATGATCAGGTTTGTACGGCGACCATAAGTAATACGGGCGTGTTTTTACTCAACGATATCTCGATACGACAATCACTGGATCGGCTCGATGTTCAACCGCAGCAGCAGGTTCGCTCGGTTGATAGCGTGATTACATTGGCAGCGGGCGAGACCTTATTATTACCCGCCAGTACGGACATGACGGCAAGTCTTGCGGCGGGTAAATACGCATGTGTTTTACGGGTCAATAGTGAGGGTGAGTTAAAGACCTTGGGTTTCATTGTTTTTAACCTGCATAACTTAATTGCGAATCCAGGAATGGATCAAACTGCATTTGTTAGTGACATAGTTATGTTGGATGGTAGCGCAAGTCGTGAGGCTGATGGTCTGCCACTGAGCTATCAGTGGACTCTGATTTCCCAACCGGTTGGTAGCAATGCGGCATTGTCAGATTCTACTACTGCGCAACCCCGTTTTATTGTCGATAAACAAGGTAGCTATGCTGTGCAACTGATTGTTAATAACGGAACTGAAGATAGTCTGCCTAAAATCGTGTTGGTTAACGTACCTAATCGATTGGCGTTGGCTGATGCAGGCCCGGATCAAAGTGTGCAAGTTGGCGACGCTGTGACCCTGGATGGCTCAAACAGTATTGATCTGGATGGCGATCCGCTGAGCTATGATTGGTCTCTGATTCAAAAGCCTGCCAGCAGCACAGCTCAGCTATCCGCAGCAAATATCTCGAATCCCAGCTTTATCATAGACGTGTCAGGTATCTATAGCGTCAAACTCGTGGTCAACGATGGATTTGATGACAGTGCTCCGGATAGCGTGTTGTTGAATGTGGGTAATTTACCGCCGGTGGCAGATGCTGGCGATGATCTCGCCGCCGAGCTTGGCGACACGGTTACGCTGGATGGTTCACGCAGCAGCGATGTGAATGGCGACTTGCTCAATTATCGTTGGCGATTTGCAGACATTCCGTTGAACAGTAATGCTCAATTGCTCAATAGTAACGGCGTTAAACCTTCGTTCAATGTGGACCTGGAGGGTGATTACAACACAGAACTCATCGTCAGCGACGGACTTGTGGACAGTGATCCCGATGTCGTAATCGTCTCTGTGGGCAATTCTGCCCCGGTTGCTGATGCGGGTACGGATATTCCCGCCAACGTGGGTCAATATATCAGTTTAGATGGCTCCGCCAGTAGCGATCTGGATGGCGATAACTTGAATTATCGTTGGAACCTGCTGGGCAAACCCGATGGCAGTAGCGCTGAGCTCTCGAATCGGTTTGTAATTAATCCGCAATTGTTTATCGATCAACAAGGGGATTACATTGTTCAGCTTATCGTCAATGATTTTACAGTGGATAGTCAACCTGACATTGTTATTGTCAGGGTTGGTAATGTAAAACCCATTGCCAGTGGATTTCTAGAAACCTTCGGTGAGTTGTTTACTGGCGATACGGTTACGCTGAATGGTTTCAACAGTTTTGACCCTGACGGAGACCCCATTACTTATCAATGGCGGTTTGCTAACGTACCTGAAGGTAGCAATGCCTTATTGTTTAATGCGGATACAGCCGAGCCGAGTTTTATGATTGATTTGCCAGGCAGCTATGTGGCCCAGCTGATTGTTAATGATGGTGAACTCGATAGTGATCCGGCTTCCATTTTTGTGTTCGGCGTACAACCTTGTTTAGTAGATTTTGCGATTCGTCCAAAATCGGAAAAAGTGCAATTGACTTGGGCTTATAATCCGAATACCGATTTCTACGACATCTTGCGCAGTACGAGTATCGATGGCCCATTTCTTTCTGTGGGTACGACGACCTCTGATTATTCAACATTCCTGGATACCGGTCTGACCGATGGCATAACTTATTATTACCGCATACAGCGCTTGTTACCTGTTGTTGGTTACGGGGGAGGCGGTTACGGGATTGGTGGCGACTTTGCAACGAGTATTGGAGTCTTATTTTTCGATGGCGGTTTTGATGCTGGTGAAGGTGGTGAAGTTCGCTTAGGGTTTGCCCCGGCGTGCTTTTCACAAATACTCGCGGCGATGCCAAACTACCGCTCGCGTATGACCTTTGTACCCGACCTGCATGCGATGACGCAAGAGCAGGCCGCTGCAGCGTTAGTGCAGGCGCGACTCGTGTTGGGTAATGTCACCACAAAAAGGACGACTGCGGTTCCTATCGGCCAGGTGATCGTACAAGACGCCCCGCGCCAGAGTGTTATCCCTCAAGGCACGACCGTGGATATCGTGCTTTCTACCCGATGAGGCCGCGATGAAAAAAAACAAGCACAGCTACCGAATGAGTATGCTTATGAGACAACGCCCATGAGACTTGACACCAATATACTGTCCAGCATTCGCCGCGCCAAAGGATTCTCCCGTGGTGTGACTATTCTTATTGTGCTCGCGCTGTTTGCACTCGTGGCCGAGCGCAGTATCTATTATCTATTACTGGAAGGCGAGGTCATTCAGGCGGAAAATCCGCTTGAGCGTCTGCAACAACGTGCGCCGCACCTTGCGCGCCAGATCGGACTGCCTGCACAGCCAACAGCAGCAAGCTTAGCGTTACCTGCTTCGATAAACTCAAACAACTCCAGCGTTGATTTCGCCACCACCGTGCACGGTGTGCAAACCGTCCTCAATACGCTGCAAGATCGGCTCGATCAGCGCCAGTCTACCCAAAAAATCGAGATCCAATTACGGCAATTGCAGCAACAACTGTTAGCACTCGATGAGCAGGCCATGGCCGAATTCGATGCCATCGCGCAACACATCGAAGATGAGCGGCTAGCTGATGTTATCCAACAACGCCAACAAGTGGCTGTTGCTACCTACCAAGCCGCGTTCAACGACCTCATTGCTCAACTCGACAGTATTGCTCAGGCGAGCGATTTGGCGAGCAAACGCCAAGGCGTCGAGGTGTTACAAGAGACTCTCGCCAGCTACCAATTCAAACGCAGCCAACAGCCGTTTGACCCCAATAACCTGCCCACAAAAAGTCTGCAAGCTGACCCAACCAATAAACCAAAGCTGAAACCCGAAGAATTCACAGTTGCTGGTTTACATAATACACCTTACATCCAGCTCGCCGTGTTGGGTGATTTCACTTTTGACAAATTGGCCGATGCCAGCAACCCAGCCTACCTGGCTCAAACCATTGAGATTACGCTGAGTCAGACCATCAAAGACAAGGCCGCCGAACTTAATCACGACCCTGTCACGATCTATCACTGGGTACGCAACAACATCGAGTGGCAACCCACCTGGGGTGCGATCCAAAATGCCGACATGACTTTGGATGTCAAACGCGGCAACGCGATGGATATCACCAGCCTTACCATTGCCTTACTTCGAGCCTCGCAGATACCCGCGCGATATGTTCACGGCACCATTGATGTGCCGAGTGAGACCTATAAAAACTGGGCCGGTGGTTTTACCAACATTCGTGCTGCGGGTGAATATGCTTCAGCCGGTGGTATTCCCACGGGTGTAAACGTCAGTGGTGGTGAAATTATCTCAATTCGCATGGAACATATCTGGGCCGAAGCTGCCATCGATTATCATCCGTCAAGAGGCACTAAAAATCGTGATGCGGACTCTTGGCTTTCTATGGATCCGAGTTTTAAACAATACGACTATCTCACTGGTTTGGATGCCGTGCAAATTTCAGGGATAGATCCTGAGCAAGTCGTCCAGGATTTTATCGATAGCGGTCAGGTCAACGAACAAGAGAGTTGGATGACCGGTTTAAATCCCGACATCTTGCTAAATGCTCAAACGCAGGGGCAAGCCGCGTTAGACAACTACGTTACTACTAACTTGCCCAATGCTACGGTCGGCGATGTTATCGGTGGTCGCAAGACGATTATTCAAGAGTACCCGGTACTACCCTCTAGTCTGCCTAACCGTATCATCGTCAATGGTGCGCGTTATGATAAGTTACCCGGTAGCTTGCAGCAAAAAATCAGCTATAGCTTTGGACGAGACATCTTTGGTGATCCTCTGAATGCCACGACTTTTCCATGGGCCCAACTCAACAATGAACGCATTACCTTGTCTTTTAAACCCGCGACCGCAGCAGATGAACAGGTATTGCAAAGCCTACTCCCGGAAAACGTTACCGATATCAGCCAACTGCCTAGCAGCATCCCTAGTTACCTTGTCAGCGTGGTACCCGAGCTCAAGCTTAATGGTGAGGTGGTCAAGACCGGTAGTGTTATGCGTCTGGGCGAAGAACTGGATTTTACCACCCAAGTTAAATTCGCGTACCAGAGCCTGCCACCACGTGTTTACAAGGTTGCCGCAGGCTCCTACCTCAACGTCAACATCATTGCCGGTAACGTCTCACCGAAAAAATTGCAGACCTTGCAAGATCGGCTCGAACAGACCAATGCTATTTTAGAAACCAATGACCCAACTCAAATTGCCGTACTCACAGATGAGAACTTATTGGGTGATATGTTTTATAGCGGTAGTCTAGGTTATTATGCCCAGCTTCTTTCGCTAAGCAATATCTTGGGTTTACAACAGAGTGCACATTATCAGCTGGCAGCGGGCAATGGCACGATTGGTTATGAACCGAAGGTCAATTATTTTTTTGGTTTTCCCAGAGCAATTGAAACGGGAGTAGTGGTTTTCGATATTCCTATTGTTACCATTCAAGGTATGAATGATGGTGTTAAAGAAAAACAAAAAGAGTTCATTATTCAAACCGGCGTTCTTGCCTCAACGCTTGAATATACTACGCCGGAACAAATGTTTGCAGATACGAATAATCTATCGGGTGCGATCAGTGCGGTTAAGGCGCTATCAAAAGCGAGCGCGGCAGGTCAACGTATTTACCAAGTTACTCAAGCTAACCAGACAACGGTTTTGCCGAATATTCATCATGATTATGCAACCATGGCCGAAATCAGAGCGGCACTGGATGCGGGTAAAGAAGTAATTACGCATACAGATGCGGTGTCGGTGCCGGGGTGGAGTGGAGCAGGTTATATTATTCTTGATCCAAATATTGGGGACGGAGCTTATAAGATTTCCGGAGGGGCGAATGGGGGAGTTGAACAAGCAGATCCAATTATTTCAGTAGAAACGATTCAAGGAATGATCGGTAAGAGCGCCTCGACAATTATTAAAGATTTTGCAGTTGGCAAGCTAAAGAAGTTCGTAAAAAATATAGTGACGGAGCTTATTAAGAGCGTGAAGACGACAGCTGCTACAGGTATAACAAATGCTCAAAACTGTTTGACGGGAGAACAAGGTAGCAATATGTTGTTTGCTATGGAGGGACTCGATGAAGTAGGTAACATCTCAAAGGCAGGTCGCGTAGCCGAAATAGGATCGATGTTAGGTTATATATTCTTGCTTTCATTTGCGACTCACTTGGCTCGGATTAATCGTGTATCGGGTGATTGTGGTTGAAGGATATAACATAGTGTCAATCGATCTTATAACGTTTTACCGATGAAACTAAACACTTCAGGTAGTTATGCTTTAACTATTGTTGCCCCGATCATCTAGAGTCACGGAAGGCTAGTCTCTGTGAAGTGGAAACGAGTTATAATAATTTACGGCGCTTTGAACACATACCTCATTCATATATTTTCTCTCTAAAAATACTGTGAAAATATCAATCATCATCCCCTGCTACAACGAACGTACAACGATTACTCAATTACTTCGTAAGGTACAAAACAGCGGATTCTCAAACCTTGAAGTCATTGTGATTGATGATGCTTCTGAAGACGGCACCACCGAGCTTTTGTGCGGGCCATTAGCAGGCGACATCAACTGCCTTATCTTACATGAGTCTAATCGAGGCAAAGGTACGGCCTTACGTTCTGGTTTAAACGTAGCAACCGGAGATATTATTGTTATCCAGGACGCTGATTTGGAATACGACCCGTGTGACTACCAAAAAATGTTAGATCCAATTATCAATGACGAGGCCGATGTGGTTTATGGTTCACGTTTCGCTAATCCGACTAATACTTTTCCAATTTTGAGTATCTGCTTTAATAAATCAATCTCTTTTATAACGCGAAAAATCAGTGGATGGCCCGTGACAGACGTATGCACGGGTTACAAAGCCATAAAACGTGAGCCACTCAAACGGATTGACATAACAGAAAGTGGTTTTGCGGTGGATGTTGAGTTAACCGTAAAATTGGCGGCAGACAAAAATATACGCTATCACGAAGTTGCAATCAATTATCATCCTAGAAAAATCGTCGATGGAAAGAAGATTCGTTGGTGGCACGGTTTTTCTTTATTAAGAGCGGTTATTATTTCTTAGCCCGAACATTTTATGAATTCGTGTGATGATCGCGCAGGATATTGTTTTCACAAAGGGTTTTCCGAGGGTGCTACGTACTGGTTGTTCCGTATAACTGAGAAAAATTCTTTGTGGGAGCAATAGACTAGCGAGGGTACATGCAATTTATGTGTAGTAGCTCAGACTTGATCTGACAGTTACCCGTTTTTTTAGAGTGCCTGTC
>CAZWUO010000143.1:0-10054 GCA_964636675.1 uncultured Ectothiorhodospiraceae bacterium | reverse complement strand
TCCGCGTCGCCACACCTCGCCTAAAAGCGCCTACTGTTGGGGATATACACCACCGAAAACGCACACTTCAACTCGTCCAACTGCGGATTCTAGGTTAAACAAAGCTTCTCCAATATTGGTATTTACAAGAACTGTTGCGTTAAATGCATCAAAAAACGAGTTAATCCAAACGCCCCCAGCCACCACCACCTGGGGTTTCGATTTTTAATCGTTGCCCAATCTGAGCCAGTAGATAGATTTTTCCGGGCAATAGCTTGCCATCTAAGGTATTTCTACCACACTTGCCCGCCCCCCCTTCACTCAAACCCCATGGAGAATGAGTCCTTCGTTCAGTTAACAGCGTCACATTGCTAGGCTGTAAAAATTCGAATTCACGAATTAATCCGTTGCCACCAGAATGTATTCCCACTCCCCCTGAATATTCACGCAATTGATATTGGGTTATGCGCAATGGGTAATGCATTTCCAAAGATTCTATCGGCGTATTAAGCGTGTTTGTCATATGACTTTGCACCGCACTCAAGCCATCACTTATCGCCGAAGCGCCGCAGCCTCCACCAATCGTTTCATAATAATCCCAACTAGCTTGTCCCTCTGTTGCTCCCATTGCCACATTATTCATACTGCCTTGACTAGCAGCAGCCACAGATAACGGAACTGCTTTAGCTAACGCACCAATAACCACATCCACAACCCGTGTACTGGTCTCTACATTTCCTGCAGCAACAGCGGCGGGTCTTAAAGCATTCAGCAAACATCCCTTTGGTGCTTGCACTTTAAGCGGACGAAAGACACCTGCGCAAGCTGGGGTTTGCGGCGGCATCAAACAACGAAATACATAAAAAACAGCGGCTACCGCAACAGGTAGCGGGCAATTAATATTTCCTCCCACTTGCTCGTGAGTGCCAGAAAAATCTACCAATAAGGTATTATCCTGCACCCTAATACAAACATTAATATTGATTTCAGTTTGCCCCATCCCATCATCATCCAAAACGTCTGTAAACTCATAACAACCATTGGGAATTTCTGCAATGGCGTTCTGAGCGAGTGTTTCGGCGTAGTTATTCAACGCATTTATGCCATTCAAGTAACGCTCAGAACCCATCATCGAAATCAACTCCTGCAGACGTTCAACGCCTGCTAAATTTGCGCTTATCTGAGCGCTAAAATCCGCTCTCGCATGATTTGCTTTACTTGTCTGAGACACTAAAGCACTTAAAAATGATTCATCTAATACACCAGCACGTAATAAATGTGTTGGAGGTATGACAACTCCCTCTTCATAAAGGGAAGAAGAAATGGGCATAGAACCCGGCGTAGCTGCACCGATGTCGGCATGATGCGCACGATTCGCCACAAACCCTAGCAGCTTCCCCGCATTAAACACCGGCGCAATAAGCGTTATATCCGGTAAATGAGTTCCACCCAGAAAAGGATCATTCAATATCAGCATATCCTGCGCAGACCAACTCACTTTCGCAACAACTTCTTTCATCGCGTATGCCATGCTACCGAGATGTACGGGAATGTGTGCAGCTTGCGCGCACAATTCACCTTGCGCATCAAAAATAGCGCAAGAAAAATCTAGACGATCTTTAATATTTGGGGAAAAAGCGGCGCGCCTTAATTGCACGCCCATTTCATCACAGACGGCAGCAATGCGGCTGAAAAAAATATTTAACTCAATTGGGTTCATTAACGAGATGCTAGCATAATCTGCCAAAAGACTAAAAAGCGCTTGCGTTCATTGACCTTGTCATCTTAGACTAAGTCTAAGAATGATTTCCAACCACGATTTGCACTATAAAGGACTCTTATCATGGAACATCGCCTACCCGAATTACCTTACGCAATAAATGCTTTAGCGCCGCATATTTCACAAGAAACACTGGAATATCATCACGGAAAACACCACCAAACCTATGTTACCAACTTAAACAATTTGATAAAAAACACCGAGTTCGCTGATGCATCGCTCGAAAAAATCATAATGCAATCGTCCGGCGGATTATTCAATAATGCCGCACAAATATGGAACCACAGCTTTTACTGGAATTGCCTTAGCCCCAATGGTGGAGGCGAACCCAACGGCGCTATCGCGGATGCCATCCAGCAGTCGTTCGGGTCTTTTGATAGCTTCAAAGAAGCGTTTTCTAAAACAGCGATAACCACTTTTGGCTCAGGCTGGGGCTGGCTGGTTAAAAATGCGGATGGTTCACTCGCTTTATCCAGCACAAGCAATGCGGGAACCCCAATGCGCAACGACGAAACTGCCCTGCTCACCTGCGATGTTTGGGAACATGCTTATTATGTTGATTATCGTAATGCCAGACCAAAATATGTCGAAGCATTCTGGAATCTCGTTAACTGGGATTTTGTCGCGAAAAACTTTGCTGACTAAAACCTCCAAAATAACTTAGAAATTCGGGGTTTTAATATTGCGATACTACTAGACTCCTTATAAAATCAATTGTTCTTATTCGCTAGCGGCCTCATTTGAGGCTGCTTTTTTGTTTTTAGAGGCTAAACGTATAATATGGCAAGCTCACTTATGACAACTTATGCATCACTACCCATTGCTTTTGAATATGGTGAGGGAGCTTGGTTATTTGATGAAAAAGGCAATAAATACCTAGATGCAGTTGGCGGTATTGCAGTGTGCTCTTTGGGCCATGCACATCCAGCCATTTCTGATGCCATTTGCGCACAATCTCGGCGTCTCATCCACACCTCTAACTTATACCAGATTCCATTACAGCAGAAGCTAGCAGATAAGCTTACTCGACTAGCCGACATGGAAAAAGTGTTTTTTGGCAATTCAGGAGCTGAAGCCAATGAGGCTGCATTAAAAATTGCACGCTTATTTGGGCATCATAAGCAGATCGACAACCCAATGATCATTGTCACCGAAAATAGCTTTCACGGTCGAACCTTAGCAACGCTCTCAGCGACGGGTAATAAAAAAATCCAGGCAGGATTTGAACCCTTGGTTCCCGGATTTATACGCGTTCCCTATGATAATATTGCAGCGATAAAAAATATCGCTAACAAAAACCCTAACATTGTCGCCGTGTTGCTGGAACCTGTGCAAGGAGAGGGAGGTGTCAATGTTCCTAACAACAGCTATCTTGACGGAATTCGCAGACTATGTGATGAACATAACTGGCTTATGATGCTCGATGAAATCCAAACAGGTATTGGCAGGACGGGAAAATGGTTTGCTTATATGCATAGCAATAGCAAGCCCGATGTAATGACTTTGGCAAAAGCACTTGGCAATGGCTTCCCTATTGGTGCCTGCTTAGTCAGCGGCAAAGCATCTAACATATTACAGCCCGGTACTCACGGCTCCACCTATGGCGGCAACCCATTGGCGAGTGCAGTAGCGCTTGCAGTACTAAATACATTTGAACAAAATAATCTTATTTTAGCCGCTGAAAAACAAGGTATTGCGTTACAACAAGCATTAAAAACCGAACTAGAACCCATTCCAGAAGTTAAAAAAATACGTGGACAAGGCCTAATTATCGGCGTGGAACTAGAAAAACCTTGTGCCGAGCTGGTTCATATGGCGTTGGATGAGGGCCTGTTAATTAACGTTACTGCAGGTAACGTAATACGCTTACTGCCCCCGCTGATTATTAACCACGAGCAAATAGCTCAACTCACCACCACATTAGGGAAAATTATCAAAGCTTTTATTGCGAAGGACGGTCAGTGAGTTTGCGACACTTTTTATCTTTAAGAGACCTAACGAGCAGTGAGCTTAACGGTATCATTGCTAGGGCTATAGAACTCAAATCTAAAAAAAACGAGGATACGATTTACGAGCCTCTAAAAAATAAAGTACTCGGGATGATATTTGAAAAATCATCCACACGCACTCGAGTATCATTTGAGACAGGTATCATTCAACTGGGAGGACAAGCCATTTTCTTATCTCCGCGCGATACCCAGCTTGGTCGTGGAGAACCTATTGAGGACTCGGCACGTGTTTTATCTCGCATGGTTGACATCATAATGGTGCGAACTTTTGAACACAGTAAAATTGAACAATTTGCGCGTTATTCATCTGTGCCGGTGATTAATGCACTCACTGACTTGTGTCATCCTTGTCAATTACTGGCTGACGTACAAACTTTTGTTGAACACCGTGGTGATATCAGAGGTAAGTCTGTTGCATGGATTGGTGATGGAAACAATATGTGTAACTCCTATATCAATGCAGCCATTCAATTTGGTTTTCATTTAGCCATCGCCAGCCCCAAAGGGTTCGAACCATCGACAGAGATCCTCAATAGGGCAAAAAATCATGTTCAGATGTCGGCAAGCCCAGAAGCAGCAGCAACCGACGCAGATCTAATCGTTACCGATGTTTGGGCGAGTATGGGACAGGAGAATGAGCACCATAAACGAGCCAAGCTGTTTCACCCTTATCAAGTCGACGAAAAAATGATGCAACGTGCAAAACCAGACGCCTTATTCATGCATTGCCTACCAGCCCATCGAGGGGAAGAAGTGTCAAGTGGGGTCATTGATGGTGTGCAAAGTGTTGTCTGGGATGAAGCAGAAAATCGATTGCACTCCCAAAAAGCCTTACTTGAATTTATGATGGGTATTAAACCATAACTCAAGATGAGTATATTATTAGAGCTGGATTCTATTTGTTGCGCATACCAAGACTCCATTGCGGTCAGCAATCTCTCTCTATGCATTCGAGAAGGCAACATCATTTGCTTACTTGGCCCCAGCGGCAGCGGCAAGAGCACAATCCTAAGAGCTATCGCAGGCTTAGAACCACTTTCATCTGGTCAAATTTTGTTAAATAATGAAGTCATCTCATCTAAGGCGATATTCATACCACCCGAAAAACGCCAAATGGGTATGGTATTTCAGGACTATGCTCTATTCCCTCATCTAAACGTCAGCGATAATATTTGTTTTGGCATTAGAAAACTTTCCAAAATTGCGCGTAAAAGAAAAGCCGAAGAACTGCTCACAGTCGTCAAAATGGAGGACTTTAGTGAGCGATACCCCCACGAGCTGTCAGGCGGCCAACAACAGCGTATCGCGTTAGCGCGTGCTCTGGCGATACAACCCAAATTAATTCTGATGGATGAACCGTTTTCTAATCTTGATGTTGAACTTAGAGAACGCTTAAGCCATGACGTCAGAAACATACTTAAAGCTCAAAACATGACATGCATCATGGTAACCCATGACCAATCCGAAGCCTTTGTAATTTCCGATAAGGTTGCGGTCATTAACCATGGGAAACTTCAACAATGGGATACATCCTATAATCTATACCATGACCCCATTAACCGGTTTGTAGCTGAATTTATTGGACAAGGTGTATTTTTACCTGGGGTATTGCAAACGCCCGAAAGCGTACAAACTGAGCTTGGACTAATTTGCGGAGATAGAGCATATGATTGGCCACGAGGAAGTAAAGTTGAGGTATTAATCCGCCCAGACGACGTAAAACTTTCCAGTAAAAGTGATCTGTTCGCAACAGTTGTCAATAAGTCTTTCAAGGGGTCGGAAATTTTGTACACCTTAGAATTACCAACGGGCTATAAATTATTATCCGCATTACCAAGCCATAGTGACCATTTAGTCGGTGAGTCAATCCCGATAAAGCTAGACCTGCATCATTTGATTGCTTTTAAATAAAAAAGGCGAACTATGAGTTCGCCTTTTTTATTTACTTCCTTAGATTGTATGACTAATTCAAACTTCCTAAATAGTCAGCTACTGCATCAATCTCTTTCTCAGAAAGCTTTTTAGCTATATCAACCATCATATTAGCAGGATCGTTTTTTCGATCCCCACTTTTGAAATCCCGCAACTGTTTTGCCAAATAATCTTTTGTCTGGCCACCTATGACCGGAAAAACATGATTAGTCGCTGATTTACCTTTGCCTTTAGGACCATGACAATTCACACAAGCATATAGACCATTTCGTGGATTCCCCTCCATGAAAATTTTCTTGCCCTTTTTTATGCTTTTTTTGTTGCTTGGGGCAGGCATCATGTAATTTTTTGCCGCCATAGGTTTTCGTGTCGAGAAATATGCCGCAATATCTTTAAGGTCTTGCATGTCTCCAGCAAGCCCTGCCATCGCTGACATAGTATCATTGTGTCTAAGACCCTTTTGGAAATCGATGACTTGCTTAATGATATAGCCTGCCTTTTGTCCTGCTAGGTTAGGACACTCTGGGTTTACACTCATGCCATCAGCCCCATGACACCCTTGGCAAAGCTCAGATTTACTTTGGCCAGCTTTTGGATCCCCTCCAGCAATCGCTGCTCCCGCTACAGCAAACAGCACAAGAACTGCTGCAACTAACTTAACTTTTTTTATCATATTCTTTCCCTTATCGCCTTGGTTTTTGTCGGACGTTTGGGGTTCTTTGACCCGCTTTCACAGTATTGAAGGCTGTATTTTAAATAGGTTGTTGGGGATGTAAAGGTTTTATAAACAATATTTTCAATGATTAAAACGCTGCATGTACAATTAACCATCATTTTGTTTTGAAACTTGGCCTTTCCACGCTTTTCGCACCAAGTGAGGTATTAGCAGATACATAGGCATTCGCAGATAATGAGAGCGCACATAAAGCAACCACTTTGCTATCCCTGTAAACCAATTATCACAGCTAATATGATTCGGCATCAAAGCTCGATCAAAGAGAAAATCCATTAATAGGATTAATTTTGGTTGCGCAGCTTGATTCAATACTTCAACATCATTTGGGATAGGGGTTTTTAGAATTCGCGTTACATAGCGAATTCCGTAATAAAGTGGACGTCGTAGGTTCAAAACCTCCCCTCTATCAATTAATTTGTGCCAAAAATCTGCGTCCTTTTCTGCAAAATACCTTAAAAGAAAGTCGAGATCGACTAAATCTCTAAGCCCATGATTAAACTCTCCTTCGTAAAAAAGATGTGTCATGCTATGTAACACCATGTCAGTCGGCGACAAAACAAAAACATTATCTGCTCCTTCTACAGGGACAATGCCTTCAAACAATTTATCGGGATCCGGCTTCTCCTTGCATGTCTCGGGAAGTATTGCATGATGCACATCCAACACACTCCTGCGCAAAACGTGCTGCAATGGCGGAATCTCATGCATCCATTTTCGATAATACAATTGATCATAATCATCCATGGACTGCGCCACCCAAAGTCCGCCTTTTAGAATTCGTTCGGTTTCCGCGAGCTGTTCTTTAGGCACCAACAAATCGATATCGCTATACAATCGACCATAGCCATTCGGTAATCCCCCAACGGTATAAGCAGCTCCTTTTAAAAGGATTAGCGGTTTATTATATTTCTTGAATAAACGTTGCAAAATCCCAACTTCCCAACAAACAAAATTCGCATGCGCTTTAGCCACATTAATTGCTGCTTTAAGTTTTGAATGTGGAAAATCAGGTCCTAGATTTCTGCTTACTCCGACGTTATTCAACAATAATGCAAGAGTAGCAAGCAAATCACAGCCTTCGGCCTGGCGTAAAACAAGTTCTTGCTCTTTTATTGACAAGTGTATGAGTAGGTCTGGATTTGAAATTATCTTAGCTAACACACTCGAAGACATGTTAATTCTTCTCTGTCATTCGACTGACAGCTTCAACGGCATCTTCAATATCAGAATAAAAAAAGTGTGCAGCTCTACTATGCGCTAATATATTATTGATCGTTTCAAACCCTTGCAAACCAAACACATTTGCGTTGAAAGCATTATTCAACAATTCCATATGCGCTTGTCCTTTGTTTTCATCGACTAACTGAGTTGATGAATTTTTGCCATATTTTGGAAATAACACCCATTCAATAGTTGATAAACGATCAGATGCATAAGGCACTTTGAGATGGATCAACGTTCCCTTAGATGTGTTGCGATATTCATTACCTAGTGCGACCTCTGGATATAAGGACCTCACTATGTTTATCGATTCATTTTTCAAACTTATCGGCTTCGGTAACGGATACACCTTACCATCAGGTATACTAATCAAGGCCAACTCATCTGAAATAAGCGACCAACCATTGTACACAAGCGCAGTACACAAAGTGCTTTTTCCAGCTCCCGGCACTCCCGGCATTAGAATAGCTCGGCCTTCTTTTTCAATAATCGCTGCATGAAAAATCAAATATTGGTGTGCACGATTAGCTATACACCAATTTAAACCCCATTCAAACAATGGATAGGCGTGGACTAAAGGTAAGGGTTCGATGGGTTGATAGCCGTCAATTTCAAAATATGCTTGCGGCCTAAACCATCGACGTAAATTTTTTGGTGGGTTAATACTCACATAAAAATCTACGAAAGTATTTTCATCAAACGTTTTATGATTTGAATACAAAAAATGAATATTAGAAATAACATCTGGAATAGATGTTTTTACATTAACGCAAAAACAACCAATTTGGATACTAAGCCCTTGCTCTATTTTTTCTTTGAAACTCTTGGCGTCTAAACTATTTAGCTTCACTTAGGATGTTCAAATTAAGTTAATAATTAGAAAGCAGCTCAGGGGACTAGACGCTATTTACCAAAGAACAGCAAAATTAGCCACTGACTATTTTATTATTTAAGAGCGCAAGAAGCATTCTTTGAAAATCCACATCACTAAACTCCAAACCTAGATTTACTCTTAAATAATCTTTAATATCATCTCGTGATGATCCAGAATTGGAACTGAGAAATTCTAACAAATGAATGGTGGCAAGATTTACAAGATGTGTATCACCAGGCCCTTCT
Source organism: uncultured Ectothiorhodospiraceae bacterium (assembly GCA_964636675.1). GTDB lineage: Bacteria > Pseudomonadota > Gammaproteobacteria > S012-40 > S012-40 > JALUUH01. The sequence continues at coordinate 1,278 of CAZWUO010000143.1, read as the reverse complement.
TTGAAAACAAGACCATCGTTTTCCCATCGTTTGATATGCAGCTTTCCTTGCGACGACACACTGTAAACATCAATTTGCTCTACGATATCCACGCTAATTAAAAATCAAAAGCGCGCGTACGGTTATTCCAATAAGGAGCTTCGACTCGCCCTTCTCTGTTAAACATGCAAACGACATCCTCGACGGTACCATCTGGATATTGATTGAGAAAATCTATCAGTTTAATCAAACCTTCAGAACTCGAGAGTACATGACTCGAGACGTTAGCGAATGCCCCATAAGCCGTGTTGTAAGCGGCTATTATGTCCAACGATGAATATCCCAGATAACCTCCATCAGCCTGATGCGCAGACGCATTCAAAATACCAGCTATAGCGTGAAACGTCGCAATTCTTAAATTCTGATCAATAGTGCGATCCTTAATCATCCTCATCGCTTGGATCAATGACATCCCATTATAGGGATGAGCAGAACAATCAAAAATACCAAACACTTCACAAAAATTCTGCTCTTTATAATAAGCAGTCAATCCACTCCAGTTATGGTTGCTTTTCATCCAATAACCGGGAGAACAACCAAATTTACAATTTACTGGCTCTGGGTGATGTGAGGCATGAGTATGTGATAAAACAGCTGAAGGAGAACAATTTCCTCCCCAGGCAGGGCGCCCTACCACACTTAGCAACACCGGCGTTGCTAACACTCCAAGCTTTCCTAGCCGCCGCTTCGATAAGTCCACATCATTATTACCACGATTTTTTGTATTCTGATTCATACTTAATTTCTTTGTCATTTTTTGGTAACCGTTAGCTAAAAGTCCATTTTACTTTGGAGGAGCAATCATTCCCGCCACAAATTTCAAACCTCTACATTATTCGAAATAGCAAAATTCGCGCCATATTTTTTTGTATCTATATTTACAACAACCTACTGCTAATAACCACTCTACAATCATTCTTCCATGTAAACTATACCGACAGCCTAAATTAATCGATAAGCGTTACATTTTAACTCTAATACTGAATTTAGCCATTGTATCGCACAAATGCACTCTAGTGAATTCCGCTTAAATTTGCATTGCTACCTTTGTTAAAATAATTTATTACACCGCACCAGCGCCACTGCGCACTCGGCCTATTTCATTACAGCCCTAAAATACGATGCATAAAAAAATAAAAATTATAAAGTACTGCCTGCATAATTTTATGATGGACAAACTAAAAGAATAAAGCCGCAAATATGATCTGCGGTATCCCAATCACCGGTTCGACGGATCAG
>CAZWUO010000142.1:0-10104 GCA_964636675.1 uncultured Ectothiorhodospiraceae bacterium | reverse complement strand
AAAAGAAAATAAATAATGCAGCGTTTTTTATTGCTCAGCATTGCAATGCTCTTGTGGCAATCAACGGCATTTGCGAATGCCACCGATAGCATCAACATAGAAGAAACGGTAAAAACACCGCTGAATCTACAGCAATGTATTGATATCGCATTAGTGCAAAGTGCAAAAATAGCCCAAGCAAATGCGAACATAGAAGAGTACCGCGCACGTCTATCCGAAGTTCAAGCCAATTATTATCCTAAATTATCGGTATTGAGTTATGTTGCCCCCATGTTTACGGTCATTGGGGATGCACTTACACCCGATGTCGAACGCAAATTTGACCTGGGATCCTGGGGTCCTTCTACCCGCCTAGAAACTTTGCTCGCAATGCCAATCTATACCTTTGGACGCCTAGAAGCAGGCGAAAGAGCGGCAAAAGCCAGACTCGATGTTGAAGTATCGAGATTACGTGAAGCAGAAAATCTGGTAAAAGTCGAAATCACCAAGTTCTATTACACGCACTTATATGCACAAACCCTGTTACCCCACCTCAATAGAGCGCACAAGCGACTCAGTGAAATCACGCAAAAAGCCGAGATACTCTATGCCGAATCTTCCGGTAAAGTAAGCAAGGTAGATCTGACTAAACTGGCCTATGCTGAATCAGAAATCAGCAAATTTATTTTCATGGCTAAAGAAGGAGCTGAACTCTCATTATCTGCATTAAAACACAGCATGGGCTTAACGGATTCTGTCAATCTCAAACTGAGTGAGAAAAAAATTCCTCGACCTGCCGTCGACACTTCTCTCGACGATATCAAGGCAATGATCAAAATCGCCGAAAACAATCGTCCAGAATGGAAACAAATCAAAGCGGGAGTTGCTGCAGCAAGTGCTCTTAGAGCATCCGAAAAACTCGCCAATCGCCCTGTTGTATTTGTCGCGGGTACCTTCGAAGCAAGCTGGTCACCCACCAGAGAAGACACCAAAAATCCCTATCAGTATGATCCGTTTAATAATATATTTGGTGGTGTGGCCATTGGCCTGAAACTCGATTTAGACTGGGCACTCAGAAAATCAAAAATTGATGCGGCAAATGCTAAGCTGATGCAAGTTAATGCATTAAAAAAACTCGCCATTACCGGCATTCCATTGCAAATTAAAAAGGCCCGCAGCGATGTTATGACTTATCAAGAAATAATAAAACAAAGCCGGAAAGCGCAAAAAGCCGCTAATAAATGGGTTATCTTTGCAGCCGCCGCATATACCAGTGGAACAGGTGAAGTGAAGGATGTTCTCGAAGGAATGGCAGCAACACTGAAAGCAAAACGTGACTATTACGAAGGCATGTTAAATTATTATGTTGCGTTTGCTGAACTCGATTATGCACTGGGCAAATAAACTCCGAATTAAGCTATATTTGTTTTCCAAATAATCAACTTCCCCGACTTATGACTTATCCATTTAAGCTTTTCGAAACAATTTCAAAAACATCTTTGGGTAAATTATCACTCCCCAGAATAGTTTCTAATTGGGTTTTCATTTTATCTTTTCTTGCTTCATCAAATCGTCGCCACTGGCTAAAAGCACTCACTAAACGTGCTGCTATCTGCGGGTTTATGTTATTTAACTGCAGAATATAATGGGTCAAAAACGCATAACCTGCGCCATCTTGTCGATGGAAATTAACCGGATTTCCAAAGCAAAATCCGCCAATAACGGCACGCACATTATTGGGGTTGGTAAGATCAAATGCCGCATGCTGCATTAGCTGCTTAACGTCATCCAGTGCACCATCATGACTTGACCTCGCTTGCAACGCAAACCATTTATTTACCACCAAGTGATCGTGTTTCCATTGTTTGTAAAAATCATCTAACACTTCACGGGTCTCATCACATCGGTGTTTGACAAATCCGCTCAATGCGGCAATAACATCGGTCATATTATCTTGTCTGTGGTATTGCTTGAATGCGAGCTGTCTTATATCCGGATCATCTCTCCGCATTAAATAACTTAAACACAGATTTTTTAGGCTACGCCTTGCAATTTCCGCCGCATTAAATTGATATTCTGCTTGAGTGTCTAAATCATGAAAAACTTCGCTAAATTTAGTTTCTAGTTTTTCACTCAGGGTATTACAGACAAACTCGCGCGCAGCATGTATCGCAGTTGGATCCACCATTGATTGTAATTCCGCTAAATATATTTCATTGGGCAAACTTAAAGCTTGGGAAATAAGAGAACCATCTAAATCCGTATTATTCAATACGCCGGCATAGGTCTCTATGAATTCCGTGGATAAGATGAGATCGCGTTTTTCCTGCAGAGATAGAATCAATCGATTGATAACCCGAGTCGCTAACCGTTGTCCAGCCTCCCAACGATTAAAGGCATCATTATCGTTTGCTAATAAAAACATCAACTCATCATCTGTATACGCATATTCTATATTGACGGGTGCAGAAAAAGAGCGCAGCAGGGATGGTAATGGCTTTTCTTTAATACCAGAAAAACAAAAATGAGTTTCAGCTTCTGTTAATTCCAATATCGAGTCACGAGCTTGCTGTTCAGCATTTTCACCTACTTCTATGAGAGAAATATCAGCGCCAAACTTATCTAATAAACCGATCTGAATCGGAATATGAAAATTATCTTTGAATGCCTGGTCGGGCGTAGCAGCACAGCCTTGAGAAAAAGAAAGTGTATATTCTTGGCGCACCGCATCATGAGATGAAGACACTTTGACCGTTGGTGTTCCTGCCTGTCGATACCAATTTTTAAATCCAGAAAAATCAAAACTGTTCGCATCTTGCATCGCTTGAATAAAATCATCGGTGGTCACTGCTTGACCATCGTGGCGTTGAAAATACAAATCCATTCCTTTGCGAAAACCGGCTTGACCCAACAACGTGTGAATCATACGGATGACCTCCGCACCTTTGTTATACACCGTCACTGTGTAAAAATTACTTATATCAATAAAGGAATCAGGGCGTATTGGATGCGCCATAGGGCCGGCATCCTGGGGGAACTGCATGGTACGCAATATGTTGACGTCACTTATTCGCTTAACCGGTCGAGAAATCATATCGGCACTAAACTCCTGGTCTCGAAAAACAGTTAGGCCTTCTTTTAAACTCAACTGAAACCAATCTCTGCAAGTCACCCGATTGCCTGTCCAGTTATGAAAATATTCATGTGCAATAATAGATTCGATACTTTCATAATCAGCATCCGTCGCCGTTTGCGGATTAGCCAAAACACAGGCCGCATTAAATATATTAAGACCCTTGTTTTCCATTGCCCCCATATTAAAATGATTTACCGCAACAATCATATAAATATCTAAATCATATTCACAACCATAAACCTGCTCGTCCCATTTCATGGCTTTTTTTAGTGAGGCGATCGCATGCTCACATTTATCAATATTTGTCGGCTCGACAAATATTTCTAGTTTTACTTCGCGACCTGAAGCGGTGGTATACGTCGCTGCTTGACAACTCAAATCTCCGGCAACAAGTGCGAATAAATAACTTGGTTTCGGAAACGGATCTTCCCACTTCGCCCAATGTTTACCATTATCTAAGTCACCAGAGTCCGTCTTATTCCCATTTGAGAGTAATACTGGATATTTTAGTTTGTCGGCAACAATCGTCGTGGTATATCGTGCCATCACATCAGGACGATCTAGGAAATAAGTAATTCTTCTAAATCCTTCTGCTTCACACTGCGTGCAATACATGCCTTGTGATTTGTAAAGACCTTCTAATGCGGTATTCGTCTGCGGGGTTATTTCTGTGCTTACTTCTAATAAAAATTTTTCGGGTACGTCGTAAATACGTAATTCGTCATCAACTACCGCATAGGCGTCAGCATGCAATTCTCGTTGATCCAGCGAAATGCTTAGCAACTTTAATCCACTACCATTAATGACAAGTTCGTTCGAGCTTGAATTACTGAGCGGATTTTTGCGAATTAATTGGCTTGCACGAACAACGGTTACATCCTCCTCGAGGGAAAAATGCAAATCAATGGTAGCAACCAAATATTCTGGCGGTTCATAGTCCTTGCGATAAACAGCGCTAGGCATTCCTTCTTGCATAATATTTCCTACCTAAAATAATTCCATATATATTAAAGAGCTTAGACCTTTACGAATCCTACGCTTCCTAAGCCGTAGGCTTATTCAACAATAGTTGACAAATACTTAAATAACAGTCGTTTATTTTTTGGAGGTTTGCCACTCGAAGAATCTTTGCGCGCTTGGCGTACGAGTTGGCGTATGTGTTGTCGATCAAGAGACGGGTAAATATTGATTAATTCGGCAAGAATATCATCCCCTCCATGCAGTAACTTATCCCGCCACTGCTCAATAAAGTGCTGATGTTCCACCTGTTTTTGATGTCCATAAGTTAAGGTATGCAAACCTTCCCTGATCGGCTCTAGTTCAATATGCCGCATCAGCTTTCCGATGTATTGTAGCTGCCTCTTACGGCCGCTACGTGCGGTGATAGACTGCGCGAGTACCACCGCCTCGAATAAGCTATCTGGCAATGCCAAGCCCTTTAATATTTTAAGATCAAGCGCTACCAATTGCTCGCCTAAGTCTTGCGCCGCCGACGCTTCGCGCTTCTTCTGCGATTTACTGATTTCAGCGGATCCCTCAGGAAGTTCTTCATTCATCATCGGTATTTATACCTGTACTAACACTCAGATTATTGCCCCTTTTACAGGTTACTTGGAGTCTGCCACAAAATAAAGTTATAATCCTTATCGCTAATTTAAAGTGGCTTAATTTTATTATAACAATTGACAGGCTATTATAAATTCACCAAGATACTAAGGGTGTCGCCTCACAGATAACCGTGTTGACGGATCCCACCCTAATTAACCACGTGAGAATCGCATGAAAATAAACACGAATCTAATCCACTGCAATAGTTGCGAATACGAAGGTGTGGGTAAATCAGATAGCTCAGTGATGTTTATGGCTCTGATGGCACTATTTGCAACCTCGGTAATCTTCCTACCAATGATTATTGTTGCGCTCATTTATTTAGGTTGGATGCTGACAAAACCCGTTAAATACAAATGCCCGAAGTGCAAATCCAGTGATATTAAAGTACAAACCAGCATCCAGCAAACGAGCACCGAGGAAAAAACCGAAAATAGTGAAAGCAGCAAAAACCAGGAACAAACGAATTAATTTTAAGTTTTTTTTCATTAAGGTATTGACGCAGAGCGAGCACTGTTGTGGAATAGCCACCAGATTCTCGAAACCTCTAATAATTACAACTTCGGGAGCTTGATTAACTTTCGCGTGACGAGGGGGAAAATTCACATGCGTAAGATTATTTCCATTGCACTTCTGGTGACATTCTCATTGGTTATTTCTGCAAATGCCAATGCAAAAGCAATAAATTTGAACTCAAGTGAATGGCTTGGTACTTTAAAACTGGATAAAAAACAATTAAAATCGATTAAAACTGCTGTTGAAAAATCGTTTACCGCACCCATTGATGCGGTTCAGCAATGTGGTAAAGTAAGGTCTGATTGTGTTGTTCGAGCGGTGCGCGAGTGGGCTTTTCAAGGCACCACTTATCGTGAAATAGTGGTACACCTGCATACCATTGGGCATACATCAAGGACGGTAGCAAAAGAAAAAGGCAAATGGCCTTCAGTTGCTGTTAAGTAACTGTTTTAACTAGGTTAAGCGTCCTGGCAGATACAGCTTTAGCTTTAGCTGAAAAGCAGAACTAGCGTGAAAGTAGGCACTGGGTCAAGACGACCAGTACTCGGGAGGGGGGCTCGTCACACTTGTTTAGAAGCTAATGTTTTATATGTCAGGACGTATCCTACACGCGTCCCGGCTTGAGTATTGGTGATTACAGATTTAAAAATATCCAAGCATGAAAATCGCTATTGCCGCTAGATCCCATCGTATAAGCACCTCCGGTAACTAACTCCTAAGGTTTCCTAGCGTAAAGAAACGAGAAATTGCCTGTTTCTTTCCTTCTAATTACCCAAAATACCGATGAAAGATTGGGAGAAACCGGGGTTTAGGTTTATAATACGCGCCCTTACGTCAGTCATCCGAATTTGTATAAAGCCATGTTTAACAATCCACTGAGCAATATTAACGTTATTTCCCAAAAACTTTTACCCACTCCTGATGCGATAAAATTGCAACTACCCCTAGCGGAAACCGGGAAAAAAACCGTCTGCCAAGGCCGAGAAACACTGCAAAATATTCTGAACCACCGGGATCATCGACTCTTTATTGTCGTGGGACCGTGCTCAATTCACGATACTATCGCCGCACTAGACTACGCCAAACGCCTAAAAGCACTCGCTGACGAAGTAAATGACACCTTGGTCATCGTCATGCGTGTTTATTTCGAAAAACCACGAACCACGACGGGCTGGAAAGGTTTAATTAACGACCCTTATATGGATGACTCATTCGATATCTCCAAAGGTCTAATAAAGGCGCGATCGCTGTTGTTAGAACTTGCTGATATGGGTATACCCACTGCCACGGAAGCACTAGATCCCATTACTCCCCAGTACTTAGCGGACTTAGTCAGCTGGACTGCGATTGGCGCAAGAACCACGGAATCACAAACACATAGAGAAATGGCTAGTGGCTTGTCCACACCCGTAGGATTCAAAAACGGGACGGATGGTAGCTTGTCGGTGGCCATAAATGCACTTCAATCCGCATCTTTACCACATCATTTTCTTGGCATAAATCAAAATGGTCAATGTGCAATATTCGAAACCAAAGGTAACAAAAACGGACATTTAGTGTTGCGTGGAGGCGGTGGCCAACAGAATTACGATGCTGCAAGTATCGCCAAAACAGAAGCATTATTAAATAATGCGAATCTACCTGCCAGTATCACGATAGATTGCAGTCATGGCAATTCGAATAAAGACCCTGCAAACCAACCGTTAGTCGCAAAAAACTGTGTCGAGCAAATTATCGCCGGGAATTCTTCTATTGTCGCATTGATGCTGGAAAGCAATTTAAATTGGGGAAACCAAGTCATTCCAACAGATCTCAGTACTTTGAAATATGGCGTTTCAGTCACTGATGCATGCATTGACTGGGAAACGACGGAAACTTTGATTCGGGAATGCGCCACTCAGTTAAAAGATATATTGCCAAAACGCAGAAGCTAAGGACTACCTCAGCGATCCCCGTGGCGTTCGAAATTCAGGTTTAAGACCTTCTTTAAACGTCCTTATAGAACCCAGCCTACTCGACGAACGGTCGGCTAATCTCGTAAACGATAGCGTCTCCAGCAATAGATTGACTGCGTTCGGTCATTAATCCTATATTTTTTTCCCCAGCATCGACTACCGTGCTTATTTCAAGTGCGGAGTTAATTTTCCAGCTCATATTATTATCATACCTTTTGGTGATATAGCTTGAATATTCATCTACATCTGTCAGCACACCAAGCTCCTCATAGACTTCAAACTTCGGTGTAGTGAGCATTTTTGAAATGCTAACGCTATGCCCGATGGGGACAGAAAACCAAGCGTCCTCTGGGACAATATCCGCATTAATCGTATTATTAAAGACCTTAAAACCCGATGTATTAAACGCCTCGCTATGCGTAAACAGGCTTAAAGCATCTTTTGGATAACTATTTACGGGATAGTTTACAAATTTATTTCTTTTTTGAAACAGAGAAAGCTCAGTTTGCGGACAAATCGCTGCATTATAAATACTTCCGTCCAGCGGATTAATTTCAAAGGATTCCCATGATTTAATATAAGAAGGAAAAAATTGATGGTCTAAAGATTTTAAAAAATCATACGCATAACGCAGCTCGGCGATAGGATTGTTTTCGCCATCCAGCTTTTGCTGAATATGCAGCCCATGCGTGCGATTAAAGTCTTTTGTCGCATCCTCCCACGGAGTAGTTGGATCATTTTCAGGAAGCTCGTCAAACCCGATAACAAACTCCTCGCGATATGCTACGGGTACGAGCACCTCCGCCCAAACATTTGTTTCTAAACCTACATTTTTCCAAATACGGGTTACGGGTACGACATCAGACAAAATTTGCGGACATTCTCCATATATTGATGCCACAATAATGCCGGTGATTCGCCATTCAGTAATGCTTTCTCGCGAATAAAAGTTTTCACGAACCATCTCATCGATAACGTGAGTCATCAGATGTCCTTGTACATCGCTAAACCGTATATAGAAGTTGCTGTCTGTATTATTAGTTAGCGAATATTGCGTGCTCGCAAACTCAATATTACTTAATAGATGACGGTCTGCAAAATCGGTGGTATTAAAAATATCCGCGCCGGCACTCACAGAATAATCAATCACCGGTACAGACACTCGAATATCTGCTTTGAATGAAAAATCCTTTAGCGATAAATTTCCTGCTGCATCCTTAATTTCTAATCGAATTCGATGCACTTGGTCGCGGTTAGTCCTATACCATTGAGGGTGTAGCGTTTCAGCCACCAGCGGTAACAGGTACTCACCCTCACCCGCTGACAATAATACTTTAGCATCGCCTTGCTGTTCCTCATCGATAAAATATTTATACTGAACATCATATGAGGTATCAGAAGTCTGTCGAATATTTCCCTCGTCACTCAAGCTAAACCGAAAATAAGGAATCCCGTTGGCCTCGAGTGATGCGCTTTCAATGAGTACACCGTCAAGATCAAGTTTATCACTCTCAATCACGATTGCATTCTCGTTGACATCTTCAAGAGGTTTGACGCCACCGTCAATGAACTCCGCATTACTGTGATTCTCACCTGTATGTACTATGGGAGAGATTTGATCGACTATAATTTCAGCCGTTAATGATTCCTCGAATGCATCGGCGTAGCTAAATACGATATCTAATGTATTAAGACCAGGCGTTAATAATAATAGACCTCGCCAGTTCCCCACATCATCTACCTGCATTTCAATCCCAAATACTGAAACTGAAGTAATATCTTGGCCATTGAAAATACCTTCTATTGGATAAGCGAGTTGATTCGTAATCAACGGTGATGTTATTTCCAAGTAGGTATTGTTAAAACGTGTCAGAATTTTATTAAAATCGATGAATACTTGTTTTTGGGCGGCGTTTCCAAAAATATCGACAACATGGATAAGCAAAGAAACTTCACTCAAATCATATTCCGCAGGGTTGATATTGACTAATCCATCTACTTCAATATCATTTCCATCGACAGTGAAAAATATGCGATCAATGAGAGACTCAGTAACAACACTAACCACCATAGAAAAACTATTTTTTTCGCCGCCTGTCTGCGCAAAATGATATTTGAATTCAGGAGAAAATTGCGCGAGGTTGATCTTAGTTTCTTTATCCGATATGAGTGCCGTAGGGTCACGCGCCAAATTCTTGGCAAGATCAATAATAGCTGGAAAATCAACGTTTGAAAATTCTTCTTGCTCTGTGGCGGCAATAATGAGCTGCTGCGCCAAGCCCATGCGATAAATATCCGGATTCAGAAGCAAGCTTCCAACTGCAAGAGGCACAATTTCATTGTTTTCATTTAACCCAAGACCATCAAGCAAACCATCCGCAGATATATCCCGATTCATTACTTCAAGTACGGATAAAGTATTATAAGTTTCAGAGTTTTCATGACCGTTTTTTTGTGCAATCCATGCGCTCAACCCGGATAGCGCAGATAGATAAAGTCGATATTTCAGATTCCCTGAACTAACTAAAGAATCTTGCTCGCCAGCAACAATAACTTGTGTGGAATCGCGAAACACATCGAAACCCAACCATTCCCTAAAAAAATCGCTGGCTTGTTGATATGCATCATCAATAGATATTCCTTGCACCAAATAATAACGCATAAGACTCGTTGCTAAATGGGTAAAAGGTGTTAACTCAATATGCAATGATTCCCCGGTTTGATATGCGGCAATCGAAGATAATACATAGCCTTCGGGTAACGATACTTCTCTATTACTTATTGGTTCCAAATAAATGCCGGAGCTGGCTTGAATGAATATAAACTGACTTTGCGCAGAAAGCTCAAATGCAAATGTTCCTTGGTCATTAATTTTTGCCGAACCCAGGTGTTCCCCTATACGCCCTGCAT
>CAZWUO010000141.1:8054-10199 GCA_964636675.1 uncultured Ectothiorhodospiraceae bacterium | reverse complement strand
TGGAATAGAAATTTTGGAAAGCAAATTATCGCCATTTACGCCACGTCTAAAATTGGGCTAAATGTTCTCGATGCTACTATCAACGATAGCAACGCAGATGGACGTTTTGTTGCGTTTCAAGGACAAACACATTATTTACACTATATCAGTTCAAGCCTAGGTCAAATCAATGCTAAATTTAACTGGCAGTTTAGCCCAGACCAATTACTCGCCCTCGAAAAATTTTCCGCCGGTGGTGCCACCAGTGTTCGTGGTTATCGAGAAAACCAGTTGTTGGCCAATAATGGAGCCAACACCTCGTTGGAATGGCGCATACCCTTACCCTCTTTTCAGCACAAAGCTTATTTCAGAAAAACCGAAATATTTCCATTTATCGACCAAGCCTACATCAGCAACCAACGCCAACCGGTAATTGAAGGAATCAAAAGAAAAGTATTACTTTCAGCAGGCTTAGGTATGCGCAGCGAAATCATTAAAAACCTACATACTGAAATGAGCTGGGCACAGATCTATAACCCATTCAGTGAATACAATGCACCTTATCAAGGTGTTTTATTGTCGTTAAATTATTCTTTTCAATAAATTGATAAAATGGATATGACTTACCGAGTTTACATAAAACAAATAGCGATGTAATCCCAATCGGTAACCTTGATGGAGTATTTTAAGGTGTTTATGAACAAGAAAATCTTTTATTTATCCACTAACTGGCTCAAAACCTTTCATTGGCTTAAGGCTTTAGCAACTTGGATAATACCTATTATTATTTTGACTGGGTGTGGTAGTGGTGCAACTGATACTAATAGTCCGGATCTAATTAATAATGCAACATCTAACTCAGAGTCAGACCTCATTGATCCCCAATTCAAACTCGGTGGTCAAGTCATTGGCTTAAGCGGCACGCTTGCGCTTACCTTGAGGAATAATCAACAAGAAATCGAACTTGACTCAAACAGTAGTTTCTTTTTTGTAGAAAGCCTATCTTCTGGCGACGAATTTGAAGTTATTATCACCAACCAACCCACAAACCAAACCTGCCAATTACAAAATAATAAAGGCATGATTTCTAATAGCAACGTAACCGCTATTGTCGTCGTATGCCTCAATAACGAACTGCTCGCCAACCCGCTGAAAGTCACGGGAAGCGCCACTGGCTTAGCCGGTACGGTGACCCTTTCCACTGCTAGTGGCGTCATATTCTCGATTGCACAAAACGGGAATTTTGAATTTCAACCACAGTCGCCTGTAGCAGATATTATCCCGCTAAACATCACGGAAAGCCCAACTGCGCAAAATTGCCAGATAGAAAACCTTTCCATTGACTCTGCGACTAGCCTGATTAGCTTTGATCTCAATTGCACAGATATACCACCCGATCCATTACAAGTTACCGGAAATGCAACCGGGCTAAACGGCGCGGTAACCATCACTACCGCTAACAACCAAGTATTGGCTATTCCACAAGATGGAAGTTTTGAATTCCAACTCTCATTACCTGCGTTAGACATTATTCCGCTAAGCATCACCGCAAAACCATCAACTCAGAACTGTGAAATACAAAACCTCTCGACGATTGACTCCACCACCACCGAAGTTACATTTAACCTCAATTGCACAGACCTACCGATCACTATCAAGGTCTCCGCGACGGGCTTGAGCGGGCCGGTGACCATCGATACCGAAAACGGTAACCGCTTTACTGTCTCAAGCGACGGCCTCGATAGCTTTGAATTCCCCGCGCCCGCAATAAATATGACACCGTTCAGTATTATACAAAAACCACTCACCCAAAATTGTCAAATCAGCAATATCTCAAACATTGATACCACCACGATCGAGATCAGCTTTGATCTCAGCTGCCAAGATAACCCTCCCGATCCTTTGAAAATAAGCGGTACGGCAACCGGGCTAAACGGCGCGGTGACTATTACCACTGCTGACAACCAAGTATTATCGATTGCGCAAAGTGGAAATTTTGAATTTCAATTAGCATCTGCTGCGTTAGACATTATTCCGCTGAGCATCACTGCTAAACCGCAAACCCAAAACTGCGAAATACAAAACCTCTCGGCGATTGATGCCACCACCATTGAAGTCAGCTTTGACCTCCTTTGTACAGATATTCCGATCACTATCAAGGTCTCC
>CAZWUO010000141.1:0-7954 GCA_964636675.1 uncultured Ectothiorhodospiraceae bacterium | reverse complement strand
AAGTCAGCTTTGACCTCCTTTGTACAGATATTCCGATCACTATCAAGGTCTCCGCTACGGGCTTAGGCGGCCCCGTTACCATCGAGACCGAAAATGGCAACCGCTTTACGGTCTCAGACGACGGCCTCGTTAGCTTTGAGTTGCCCGCGCCTGCAATCAACATGACTCCTTTCATCATTACGGAACAACCGACGACGCAAAATTGCCAAATAAGTAATATCTCAGCCATTGATACCACCACGATCGAGATCAGCTTTGATCTGGTTTGTGAGCAAACTTTTGCGATTCGTTTGCAAGTCACTGCCTTGGCATCAACTCTTTCAATAACCCTGAATAACAATGAAAAACTTAACATAAGCACACCAGGCCGCTACGATTTTGTGACACGATTAAGATCACAAGAAAATTACAATCTGGTAATGTCAATAATTCAAGACCCCATCCAGCCGTGTAAACTTGTCGATGCAGAAGGCCAAGTCGATAATGAAGACATCCTCGTATCTCTACAATGTGGCGCCAAGTTTGGAACTAAACTTAATGCGCAAGCATTGCCCTGGGACAAACAAACCCAAGTATCCTGGAACGATGTCGGCGCAGATTACTATGTGCTACACCACGCACCAAACCGTCTATTAAATACTAACAATGCAGCACAGCTCAATGGCCTCTCGATAAACGATGTGAATTCGCCAACGAGTGTCGAGAACTTAGCAAATAATGTCTTACAATTTTTCGTGGTCGAAGCCGTATACCCCGGCTTCGAGCCCCTTATCCATAAAATGAGCGCACGACCCAATGAAGTCTCGCTCGATGGAAGAGTCGATGCACTCACCGTGGCAGCGGATGGGCGGGTATATGTCGGTGGTGAATTTCACTCTTATAGTATGCACATGAGCGAATTTTCCGGCCTCAGCATTAATGCGACAACAGCTCAAGATTATGTACCGGTCATTGCGCCCTATCTCGACGGCGGAACAGTTTCTGCCGTGGTAAAAGATAATCGAGGCGGCTATATTATTGGCGGTAATTTTATTTCGGTCGATGGTGTTCCACGCGCTGGACTGGCGCGATTACACGCCGATGGCGCGTTAGACTCAAACTGGCAAGCGGGAACATTCAACGGTGACATCACTGCACTCGTATATGACCAGGGCGTTTTGTACGTTGGAGGAAGTTTCACAACAACAATAGGTGTCAATAATCAGCCTTATCTTGTCGCACTCGATGCCGATGCACGGTTGATTACCAGCTTTTCACTGAATAAACCACTGCCTAATGGCGTCACTCACTTTGCCCATAATGGCGATGAATTATATATCATCGGACGGTCTTCAACGTTTCCTTGGTCTTATTACATGTCCAAGATATCACTGAGTAATCGTGCATTGTTATGGACTTCCAGAGTATTTGATAGCGCTATCTCCGACATCGTATATGCCAATAATTTAGTTTTTGTCGCCGGCGGAGCAGGACCTAATAATACGTTACTGAATCAAAACCTAAATGCATTCAATCCAGCAGATGGCAGCTTATATTCTAACTTTGCGCCGCAAATTTTTAACGGTCAATCCCCTGGGATCATTTCTGCGCTAGCCAGTGACGGCGGCAGACTTTATATCGCTGGTTTGTTTAATTTCGTCAATCAAGCACCGCGCAATGGCTTAGCCGCGTTTGATCTAAACAATGGGTTTGGATTAACAGCCTGGGCGCCCGCAGTTAACAGTTTTGTTAACAGCTTGGCAACCGGTAACGATGGCAGGGTATATATTGGTGGAGAGTTTGATGTTGTCAACAATGATTCACGCATCGCACTCGCAGCCTTAGATAATACCAACGGTAATGTACTGGCCTGGGATCCGGGTCTCGTATCAATCAAAGACAATTCCTCGTCAATTCGTCAAATGACAATTTTTGATAATCTAATCTTTATTTCGGGTGGATCGAAGTTCGGATTTAGCAAGCAACCCATCGAGCATTTAGCCGCATTCGAACCTGATGGCATGCTGGCCAATTGGAGACCCCGCTTCACCGATAACATTGGTAAACGTGTGAATAATCGAGTGAGCACACTCGCTCTTGATAATGATACGATTTATATCGGTGGTCAATTCACCGAAATTGAAGGCGAGCGACGTACACACCTGGCCGCGATCACACAAACCGGTAAGCTAATTGATAGCTTTACACCGGAAATAGCGGCAACCGGAAGTTTTGCTTCTGTAAATTCTATGGTACAGCACAATGGCGAGATATATATCGCGGGGAGATTTGATAAAATTAGCAACGCTACAAGACTCGGCCTCGCTGCGCTGGATTTCAACGGTGTACCTACGGATTGGAATCCTTCAGTGGAACAGTCTGTTTACCTATTGTCTGCTGACAATAATCAACTTTATGTGGGCGGTACTTTTGGCAAAATCGACGGCCAAGCACGCCATCGACTCGCTGCATTCGATACCACAGGATCCTTGCTTCCTGACTTTGAGCTAGAAGACTCAGTCATTAGAGTTGACGCCATGGTCGCCATCAATAATCAACTCTATGTTAGCTATCTAAAACCAGTTTATCCACTCAACTTCGAGTGGGTTGCAGCATTAGAAAACAATGCCAAAGTCGTCTGGGAACTACCCATCAACAACCAAGCGAATAGATTGGCCGTGGACATAGACACCCTCTATGCCGCTGGTTATTTTTCAATAATCGACAATGAACAACGCGACGGTATCGCCGCTATTACTAAAACCGATCCACCGAATGTGCTTACTTGGGATCCAAAATTAAGGGCTATTAGTGAAAGTAATATCGTCAACGCGATCGCATTTTATGGTAATGCCATTTACCTAGGCGGGGAATTTGAAACCACAACCGGTGTTAATCACATTAACCTTACCGCCGTAGACAAAACAACCGGAAAATCTTTAGACTGGCCAAAGTTTCCTTCACCCTGGTAATTGATCTCAGCAAGGATAATCAATGCATTAATTATCACTAATCACGCAATTTCTACCCTTGCGTTTAGCCTGATATAAAAACATATCTGCGCGTTGAAAGAAATCTTCCCAGTCTTCGTCTCGCAGGTATTGGGTCACGCCATAACTCGATGTAACACCACCAACAACGGGGAACTCAGCATTCTGCAAAGACAACCTTAACTTCTCCGCGAGTTCCCGGCAAGCCGCTAAATTAGTTTGCGGGGTGAGTATCACAAACTCCTCCCCTCCCCAGCGTGCAATCAGATCCGACTGGCGTATTTGAGTTTTGGTTTTAAGCACAACAGCCTGTAATAATTGATCACCTTCATAGTGCCCAAAATTATCATTTATGCACTTAAAATTATCAATATCCATGATAATCAGTGAAAGATCTTCCGCATAACGTTTAACCCGTGCAGTTTCCATTTGCATACGGCGAATAAATCCCCTTCTATTCGCAACGCCCGTTAAATAATCGATTTCTGCTTCTTGTTTCAAAGACCATCCGTCTCTTTCTTGTTGTTTGATACACCAGATGATCGTTAATAGCGCAGTGAAAAAGGTAAGTAATGAGTACAACCATGTATTGAAATCGATGGGTTGTTTGCCGGTGAATTTGAAATATAAGAAATAGGCAGAAATGTAGATCACGATAAATCCCAGACTATACACCGCGCCACGTCTAACACCGACCAGAAAACAAAACAATACTGGTAATACCGGCAACCAGAACAAACTTTCAATATGATCCAGTTTGTAAACTGCGCCAATGAGACTCATCAACAGTAATGTTACCGCTGCCCCATGACGTATTAAATCCGCCCGCTGAGACTTGAATGACAGCCACAACCCCAGCAAGCAAACGACAATAGATATTAGTTTTGACCAGGCCGGCAACCAATACTCGGCTTGAATATCAATAAACGCGAGTACCGGTAAAATAAGCAGGCCAAGAAACAGAAGATAGCGCGAAAATCGTATACCAAGGTCAGTCGAAGAATCGCTGTCGGTATGGAACACGATGATTAACTCTTTAGATCCAACATTCCGTCATTCAATATTAATGTTCTATCCATGCGTTTTGCCAATTGAACATCATGCGTCACTACAATAAAACTTGCGTTAGTAGCAGAATTTAATTCTAACATCATATCGTAAACACGATCCGCTGTCTTATGGTCTAAATTGCCGGTTGGCTCGTCAGCAAGCACACAACGTGGTTTAGTCACCAAGGCGCGTGCAATCGCAGCACGCTGGCGCTCACCACCGGATAACTCTCCCGGTTTATGGCTTAGCCGATGCCCCAAGCCTACTTTTTGCAAAATTTCTGTCGCTTGTAGGCTGGCGTCGTGCGCCGAAAGACGGCTTAATAATAACGGCATGGCAACATTTTCCAATGCACTAAACTCGGGCAGCAAATGATGAAACTGATAAACAAAACCCAAAGATTGATTTCTTACCATGCCACGGCGGCGTTCATTCATTGCCGAAAATACTTCACCGCTGATAGTAACCTTGCCTGATGTGGGTACATCTAAACCACCCAGTAAATGCAATAAGGTCGATTTGCCCGATCCCGAAGCGCCGACAATCGCAACCCGTTCGCCTGAGTATATTGTAAAATCAATATTTTTGAGCACATCAACTTTAAGCTTACCATCACTAAACGATTTGCTCAGGCCTGAGCATTGTATTACAACGTCATGGCGCTCATTGCCAACTATGCTCGCGTTGTTATTCATAACGTAGCGCCTCAGCGGGTTGTACTCTAGAGCCACGCCACGCAGGATAAAGCGTCGCGAAAAAACTAATCAGCAATGCAATACCCGCGATGGCATATACTTGACTCCAATGCATGTCCGAGGGTAGTTCGTTAATATAGTAAATTTCTGCTGACAAAAACTCAAACCCAAAAATACGCTCCAGGGTTGGAACAATGGTATCTATATTCGTCGCGAGTGCAACCCCACCGAGAACACCTAACAAGGTACCGATAATGCCAATCACCGCACCTTGAATGACAAAGATACCCATTATCGTGGCCCGGGATGCACCAAGCGTCCGCAGAATGGCGATATCAGCCTCTTTATCAACAACAACCATTACCAGTGTAGACACTAAATTAAATGCCGCTACCGCAACGATAAGCATTAAAATTACAAACATGGTAATTTTTTCTATTTTTACAGCACGAAAAAAATTAGCATGTTGACTCGTCCAATCACTCACCCAATATTCACCGGGCAAGGACGCCAATAATTCACGCGTAATAGACATGGACTCAAACATATCATCGAGCTTTAAACGCACACCGGTTACTTCGTCCTGCATGCGAAATAAACGCGCCGCATCCGCCATATGAATCAAGGCTAAGGTGCTGTCATATTCGTACATTCCAACTTCGAAGATGCCCGTTACTGCAAAGCGCCGCATACGAGGTATCAACCCCGCCGGCGTCACCGAGGCTTGCGGAATAATCAAAGTGACTTTATCACCTTGCACAACGCCCAGAAGTCGTGCGAGATCTCGGCCTAAAATAACGTTAAACTCACCCGCCTGTAAATCGTCCAGACGGCCAATTATCATTTTGTCACCGACTTCAGAAACCTTGGGTTCTTCTTCGGGTAAGATACCGCGGATTAATGCGCCGTTAACTTGCTGGCCAAAACTTAACATCCCCTCTGCACGAATAAAGGGCGCCATTCCAATGACGCGCGGATGGGCACTGGTCAATTCCGCAATATTCCGCCAATCGGCTAACCGACCTCCATCACCACGTACGGTCGCATGCGCCGTCATCCCCAGGATTCGTTCACGCAACTCCTTTTCAAAGCCATTCATCACAGAAATAACCGTAATCAGCGCCGTTACCCCTAAGGCAACGCCTAACATGGAGACTAGACTGATAAAGGAAATGAAATGATTGCGGCGTTTTGCACGCGTATAACGCAATCCAATATATAATTCGATAGGCTTAAACATGGGGCCGCATTAAACCATAAATACGCCTAAAACGCTTGTAAGGTCTCCCTAATAAAAAAGCACAAGTATTAATCACAATACGGGCAATCAATATCACTATAATGTGCGAATAATAAACATGAGGATTTTCTAGGCGCTTAATATGCTCTATACTACGCTCCTCGAAGACCTGAAGAAAAAACATGAATCCAGATTTAACCAAGCTTGCTCCCTATCCCTTTGAAAAACTCGTGCAACTAAAAGCTGAAGTCACTCCACCCAATTCATTAGCGCATATCGCACTATCCATTGGAGAGCCGCAACATGCCGCACCAGCGTTTGTGTTAAACGAAATTGCTGCACAGCAACATGAGATGGCAAAATACCCGTTAACCAAAGGCAGCAAAACCCTACGCGAAAGCATCGCTTGCTGGCTTAGACAGCGGTTTGAAATCAAACCAAGCTTAGTCGACCCAGAGCAACATATTATTCCCGTTAACGGTACGCGAGAAGCCTTATTTGCATTTGCGCAAGCGGTCATAGACCGTAGCACCACACCTTTGGTTCTATTGCCCAACCCGTTTTATCAGATTTATGAAGGGGCTGCGATACTCGCAGGCGCAAGACCTTATTACCTTAACGCTAATGAGGATAACGGCTTCATACCTGATTTTGCAGCCATCCCAGCCGAGGTCTGGCAACAATGCCAACTACTTTATGTTTGCACCCCCGGAAATCCAACGGGTGCCGTTATTCCTGAAAAAGTGCTGCAAGATCTCATCAAACTTTCCGTCAAACATGATTTCATCATTGCATCGGATGAGTGTTATTCGGAGATTTACCCCGATGAAACCCAGCCTCCCATCGGCTTATTAACCGCAGCCCACCGTATGGGACATGATGACTTCAGGAACTGTGTGGTATTTCATAGCTTGTCAAAACGCTCAAATTTGCCGGGACTACGTTCCGGGTTTGTCGCGGGAGACCGCCATATTTTGCAACCGTTTTTACGTTATCGTACCTATCACGGTTGTGCGATGTCCCCCCCTTTACAAGCAGCCAGTGCAAAAGCCTGGAGTGACGAAGAACATGTCAAACAAAATCGCGCGCAATACCGTGAAAAATTTTCTGCGGTTATTGAAATACTTAAAACAGTGGTTACTATTACCCCTCCTGACGCCGGTTTTTATTTGTGGTTAAAAACACCTATGTGCGATCAAGCCTTTACCAAAAAACTCTTTGCCGAGCAAAATGTAACCGTATTACCCGGAAGTTTTCTGTCACGGCAAAGTAAGCCATTTAATCCGGGAGAAAATTATGTACGACTCGCACTGGTCGCTGAAACTGCTGAGTGCGTAATAGCCGCTAAACGCATTAAACAATGTATTGAGAGATATTTTCAAAATTCTTGAAACTATTAAAACAAGTAGAACTATTTTATATTTGTGGAGTAAAAAAAATGACTGACTTACAAAAAACCATCGAAGAAGCTTTCGAGATCCGTGCGGACATCACACCTAAATCGGTTGACCCGCAAACCAAAGAAGCCGTAATGAATGCGATCAATTTACTCGATAGCGGAAAAAAACGCGTCGCAGAACCTAAAGACGGCGGTGGCTGGATCGTCAATGAATGGTTAAAAAAAGCCGTTTTATTATCATTCCGTATAGAAGATAACGCAGTCATGGAAAGTGGCTGGAATAAATATTATGACAAAGTAGCCCCCAAATATGCAGATTATGACGCACGTTCTTTCCGCGAAAGTGGTGTCCGCGTGGTGCCACCGGCAACCGTAAGAAAAGGATCATACATCGCGCCCAATACGGTATTAATGCCCTCTTACGTAAATATTGGCGCCTACGTCGATAGCGGCACCATGGTCGATACATGGGCTACCGTAGGTTCTTGCGCACAGATCGGAAAAAACGTTCACCTATCAGGTGGTGTCGGCATCGGTGGAGTATTAGAACCCCTGCAAGCCAACCCAACCATCATCGAAGACAACTGTTTTATCGGCGCAC
>CAZWUO010000140.1:0-10380 GCA_964636675.1 uncultured Ectothiorhodospiraceae bacterium | reverse complement strand
ACGGTGAGCACGAGCGAGCAGCGGTTTGCATCGAGTGGTAGCAATGCCACGGGGCCGGATGGGGTGAATCGTTCGTAGGCAATATTGTGATGTGGTTTGCGCGGCGAGACAGTACTAATCACGGCTGATTGCCCGTATTCCCAATGATGGGTATCGATGCCCAGTTGCTTTCTGACGCCAGAGTTCCCGCCATCTGCTGCAATGACAAGCTTGCTGGTGAGTGTGCGTTGGGTGTTTTCTTGCTCTAAAACAAGGGTTGCAGAGTCATCTGTTAGCGAAAGTTGGATGAGCTTAGCCGGGCAAATGAGTTCAATATTAGCGAATTGGGCAAGCTTTTCATTTAACGCAGCGCCGATGATGCGATTTTCTACCACATACCCGAGCGCATCAACACCTTCTTGTTGGCTATCGAGCCGGGTAATTCCAAACGAGCCTTGATCAGAAATATGAATTTTTTTAATCGGCGTGACCTTGTTTTTCAAGCGATCCCAGATCTCAAGGCTTTGGAGAATTTTTCGGCTACCATATGCAAGTGCTATGCTGCGTGCATCGTAACTGGGTTGCGCGTTAGAACGTAACGGAAATGCTTCAATCACGCCAACGGAAAGATTTTGATCGCCTAAAGTGCAGGCCATGCTCGCACCTACCATGCCGCCGCCGACAATGATGACATCGAAATCGTGTTGGGTTTTCATCTGTGTTACCTATTGTGCGGCCATGAGTGCTTCTATTTCAGCAACCGTTTTTGGTGCATCCGATGATAGCACCTCGTGCCCTTGATGCGTGACTAAAACATCATCTTCAATGCGGATACCAATATTCCGCCATTTTTTGGCAACCCCTTTCGCATTTGCGGAAATGTATATTCCAGGTTCTACCGTTAATACCATGCCGGGTTCCAAGATGCGCCATTTACCGTTTATTTTGTATTCGCCGACATCATGCACATCCATGCCGAGCCAGTGTCCGGTTCTGTGCATATAAAATTGGCGATATTTCTCATCTTTAATTAATTGTTTAACATCGCCTTTTAATAAGCCAAGTTTCACCAGGCCCTTAGTGAGAACCCTAACGGCGGCTATATGAGGTTGATTCCAGTGCTTGCCAGGTTTGATGTTGCGAATAGCTGCGAGTTGCGCTTGCAATACTAATTCGTAAATTGCTTTTTGTTCGCGGGTAAATTTTCCGTTAATGGGGAAAGTTCGGGTGATGTCAGCCGCGTAATATTGATATTCCGCACCGGCATCTATGAGCAAGAGTTCACTGTTATGCAGTGTGGCGTCATTTTCGACATAGTGCAAAATGCAGCCATTCGCTCCACCACCGACGATAGAGTTGTAAGCGAGGTGACAGCCATTTTGTTTAAAATGATGTAATAATTCGGCTTCTACGGCATATTCCTTAAGTCCTGGACGACAGGTCTGCATGGCTCTAATGTGTGCTTGGGCTGAAATCTGCGCGGCTTTGCGCATACAAGAAATTTCAGCAGGGCTTTTGCGTAAGCGCATTTCGTGGATAATAGGGCCAAGAGAGATAAAGTTGTCCGGTGCGGTAGTGCCGGTTCGAGTTTTTCCCTGCGTTTCATTGAGCCAGCCAAGTACCCGTTGATCAAATGTGTTATCTGCACCCAAGGTATAATAAATGTGTTTTTTGTTTTCGAGCAGCTGAGGAAGCATTTCATCCAGGCGTTTGATCGAGAATGCTTCGAGTGCATTGTATTCTGCAAGCGCACCTTCTATCCCGGCGCGGCGTCCATTCCAGGTCTCTAGTAAGGGGTCTTTTTCACGGCAAAATAAAATAAACTTAGCGCTTTTTTTTTGCGTAATAAAAAGCGCGACTGCTTCGGGTTCTTTAAATCCAGTGAGATAATAAAAATCGCTGTCGGGACGGTAGAAATAGTCGGCATCGCGATTGCGAAATTTTTCGGTGGCGGTGGTGATTATCGCGATGCTATTGGGTTTGAGTGATTTTAAAAGCTGGGTTCTTCGCCGCTTGAATTCTTGTTTCGTCATGAGGTTGGTGGATTTTAGTGAATGGTTGTTCTTGAGGCTTCATTTAAGGCCATATTGTATTGGTTGTATATAATAAAAACACCTAACCGTATGTATTCGATGACTTCATAATAGGCTTCTTCGTTTGCTTCGTCGTTTTGTGTCGTATCGTAGCCGGCTTTGGAGATTTCAACGATGTCGGTCATTATTTCTGCGGCATCTTCAGGTAAGTTATCGAGGTCTTTGATGCCGGCCGCAGCTAGGCCAAAAAGAAATCCCTGGCACCACTGTGTTAGGTCATATATTCTGTCCGCTAACGGCGCAGAATCGGGTCGTACCAGTAATTGCAGCTCATAGTTTCCGTCGTTGAGTAGTTCCGTAGCGCCGTCATGCAAATCCATTAATAAGGACTGAGCTTCTTTTACGCGTATATTTAGTGGATCCTGGTCTCCGATAATTTGGCTTAGCCAGAGATTGATGTCTCCTTGGCCATTAATGCACAGGATGCCGCAAAGTGTGCCGTGAGCCTCAGCGGCCTCTACATCCGCATCAATGGTATCTAGGCAGCGATCAATGTCCTCAAAATCTAATTCTTTATCTTTACTCATCCATGTTTCTCAATAAACGTTAATGACCAAAAGCACAATTTGAGATATCTTCTGCTATTCATGCAATTGCATTAAGATAACTCTAAAATTTATCCCAGATAATTCGGGCTAATATGTATTTTAGCATGTGTTAATAGAAGTGCCCGCATTCGATGTGAAGATTTTGTTTGCTGAGCATGACCTCACCTTGTCCGTGTTCTTGCTTGAGTGCTGATATATATACGGCAAGGCATATTGTTGGTTGCAAAATTGCTTCCAGCTTACGGGTTATCCGTTGATTTGGCAGAATGTGTGAGCATGCAAGCAAGCTCACTTCCGTCAATTAAATCAAAACTCTCCAAGCTCTTTGTGAATGAGTTGTTACATGCTAGCATTGAATTCTGTGCAGTCCAAAGCGTGATTTAAAAGTAGAAAAATGAGTG
This sequence comes from uncultured Ectothiorhodospiraceae bacterium, assembly GCA_964636675.1. Lineage (GTDB taxonomy): Bacteria > Pseudomonadota > Gammaproteobacteria > S012-40 > S012-40 > JALUUH01. The sequence continues at coordinate 7,359 of CAZWUO010000140.1, read as the reverse complement.
TTTTTAAGAAATTAGAGAAATTTTGATATGGAAGACCTAGGTGTAAAAAGGACCGAAACCAAAATAACCCAGTTGCTCGAGCTTGTTGTTCGATTGCGCGAGGAGAATCGCACTCTGCAAAAAGAGTTATCTACCTTGAAAAGCGAGCGTGTTGACTTGATTGAGAAAAATGAGAATGCCAAGCAAAAAGTTGAGGTTATTTTAGGGCGATTAAGAGAGATGGAGCAAGAGGCTTGATTTTATGACGTCTATTGGCGTGGCAGTACAAATTTTGGGTAAAGAGTATCGGATATCCTGTCGTGAAAGTGAAAAGCAGGCATTGCTTGAATCTGCAAGATTACTCGATGAAAAAATGCGTGAAATCAAAGATTCCGGCAAAATTGCAAGTACTGAGAGTATCGCCATACTGTCCGCACTTAATATTGCGCATGATCTGGTGCAAAGGCATGAGCTAGAAAAAGAAACGGCTCAATTTGTCAAGACTCGATTGCAGGGAATGCGCGAAAAAATTGATGTCGCATTAGATGAAAACATGCAGCTTCCCGTGTAGAATCAAAGTCGATGCTCTCTGCGTTATGCGTATAACTCTCAGTTATTTCTTGAGCCGATAAATTTCGCCTTGGGGACTAAATTCTGCTGTTGTGTGCATGTCCGCTAGACGGAAAGCCTTATATGGCAGTCGTCGTTCCCACTTGAATCCTTAGGGTTCGAGAGGTCGGGAGAATACGGTAACTGTGGAGAGCATCTCTTCTTTTGCAAGTGCGTTTATACCCAGTGAATACAAAAAAAGAAATACGTCAGCGCTTAAGAAGCCAAAGACGCCAACTCCCCTTAGCTCTTAAAAATAAGCTTTCGTTGCAAATGTGCGCATTGCTTGTTAGGCAGCTTGTTTATCAAAATAGTAAGCGTATTGCGTTTTACCTGCCAAATGATGGTGAAATTAGTTTGCAAAGCGCTTTGCAGCATTCATTCTCTCAAAATAAAAGTTGTTATTTGCCGGTAATTCGTTCTGCGACAAACTCACGTATGCGGTTTGCGTTGTTTAATCATCGAACAATGCTCAAAAAAAATAGATTTGGTATTTTTGAGCCATCTATTGTGCGCCGCAAGTACCTATTTGCGACTTCGCTCGATTTAGTTTTAATGCCCTTGGTTGCCTTTGATTCCGCGGGTAATAGGTTGGGTATGGGCGGAGGTTATTACGATGAAATTTTTGCGTTTCTAAAGTACAGGAAATTTTGGAAGCGTCCTAAGCTAATTGGTATCGCGTATGATTTTCAACAACTCGATAATTTACCGGGTGATACTTGGGACGTGCCATTAGATGGCATTATTACGAATGATACTTTTATGAAGATAAAATCTTGCAGACTGCTTGAGGATAAAAAGTTGAAAAAATCATGAATTATTGGTTGATGAAGTCTGAGCCTGAAGTGTTTGGGATCGATCATTTAAAGCAGTGCCCCGACAAGACAGATCATTGGGATGGAGTGCGAAATTACCAGGCGCGCAATATGATGCGTGATAACATGAAAAAGCAAGATTTGGTTTTCTTTTATCATTCGAATTGTGATGTGCCGGGTATTGTTGGCATCATGGAAGTTGTGAAAGAGAGTTATCCTGATTATACCGCGCTTGATCCAGAGGGAAAATATCATGACCCGAAAGCGAGCGCAGGAAACCCCAGATGGTTTATGGTCGATGTGCAATACAAGAAAAAATTCAAACGCACAATATCACTTACTGAATTAAAGGCGTGTACCGCGCTTGAAGACATGCCTCTCGTTCGCAAGGGCAATCGATTATCGATTATGCCGGTTACCGAAAAACAGTGGCAGTTTATTTTAGGTCTGATATAAAATATGCAATAAAGAAGAAACCGCCATAAAGACGGTTTCTTGGTACTGCTTGGGGGGAGGGAAACTTAATCAGAGGTTCCTTAGGTGCGTAAAGGTTTGCCCATTTTTTTTATTCGCATTTTCATCCGCACTTAGAGTCACCACAGTTTAAACAGGTCATGCAGCCATCCATTTTGATCATCGCTTTGGTGCTGCATTTTTTGCATAACTGGGCGTTTGCAGGGAATTCTGATGTTGTGTCATTTTTTGTATCGCTGCTTGACGTATTATATTCCTGCCTTTTTTTCTCGATGAATTGCTTTTGATGTTCATCAAGCGTGTCATCTTCGAGCAGGCCAATCATTTTCATATGGCTTTCAATGATGTCGCCAATTTCCGCGACTAAGGATGGCATATACTTGCCTCCTTTTTTGAAATAACCGCCGCGTGGATCAAACACCGCTTTTAATTCTTCAACTAAAAAGGTTGAGTCGCCTCCCTTGCGGAATACCGCAGAAATAATTCGAGTTAACGCAACTATCCATTGGAAATGATCCATGTTTTTAGAGTTAATGAATATTTCAAAGGGTCTGCGTAACTCATGTTGAGTGCCGGGATTTAAAATAACATCATTAACGGTAACATAAAGTGAATGCTCTGATAATGGTGTTTTTAACTTATAAGTTGAACCAAATAACATTTCTGGTCGAGCCAGTTTTTCATGCATTTGCTCTACTTCAGGCTCGATCTCCGCCGGTGAGGCTTGCTCAACAACGGTATCTTTCTCAGTATTGATGACTGCATAACCGATTATTTTTTTACTGATTTGAACGGCCATTTTTATACCTCTTATATTGTCTAATATTTACCGTAATAGCCTTCTTTGAGCGCATCATATAAATTAGCGGCTGTATGTGTTTCGCCATCATATTCGATTTCTTCATTACCTTTCACTTCAACCGTGCTGCCGTCTTCCAAGGTGAAATTATAAATCGTTTTTTCAAGGTCTTGCTCCTTAACCAGAACACCTTGGAAGGCCTCAGGATTGAAACGAAATGTGGTGCATCCCTTTAAGCCTTGTGCATAAGCGTAAAGATAAATATCCTTAAAATCGTCATATTGAAAATCAGTAGGAACATTTGCTGTTTTCGAAATAGATGAGTCTATCCATTTTTGCGCGGCGGCTTGCACATCCACATGTGCCCTTGGTGAAATATCGTCTGCGGCAATAAAATAATCAGGAAGTTTGGTTTTTTCATCTTCTGAATAAGGCTGTGCATCTGGGTTTATCATTTCTCGATAAGCGAGTAGTTCGAATGAAAAAACATCGACTTTTTCCTTGGTTTTTTTACCTTCGCGAATAATATTACGCGAATATTGGTGTGCGAAACTAGGTTCAATTCCATTGCTTGCATTATTCGCTAAAGAGAGTGAAATCGTGCCTGTTGGCGCGATCGAGCTATGATGCGTAAAGCGTGCTCCGGTTTCCACGAGTTCTGCGACGAGTTCTGGTTCGGCTGCAGCTATTTTTTGCATGTAATCACTGTATTTTGCATGCAATATTCGACCTGGAATTTTATCACCAAGCTGGTAACCATCATCCAGAATCTCGGGGCGTTGGCGTGCCATTTTTGCGGTTAACTCAAACGTTTCATGCATGACGGGTGCTGCACCTTTTTCCTTGGATAGCTCGAGCGAGGCGCGCCAGCCTTCAATAGCGAGTTCTTTTGTCACTTGTTCGGTAAACTCAAGTGAGGTTGATGAGCCGTATTTCATCTCCATCATGGTCAGTGTGGAGCCTAAACCAAGATAGCCCATGCCATGTCTGCGTTTACTTAAAATTTCATCGCGTTGACCGCTTAAAGGTAGGCCGTTAATTTCAACGACATTATCGAGCATGCGCGTAAATATATTGACGGTTTGACGGTACTCATCCCAGGCAAAAAAAGCATCGCTGGTAAACGGTTGGCGTACAAATTTGGTGAGATTGATGGAGCCAAGTAAACAAGACCCATAAGGCGGGAGGGGTTGCTCGCCACATGGATTTGTTGCTCTGATATCTTCGCAAAACCAATTGTTGTTCATCTTATTGACTTTATCGATGAGAATAAATCCAGGTTCTGCAAAATCGTAGGTTGAAGCCATGATCATATCCCATAGGCGGCGGGCTTTTATCGTGCGATATATTTTACATGCCACCAAGCCACTGTCATTTGTAATATAGTCGTTATCAATAGGCCATTCGCGCCAAAGAATTTTGTGAGTATCATTTAAGCCAATGTTTTCGGTTTTAAGTTCTTTTGCTTTGATCGGAAAAGACAAATGCCAATCTGCATCATTTTTAACCGCTTCCATAAAGTCTTCGGTGATGAGTAATGATAAGTTAAATTGGCGCAACCGGCCGTCTTCTCTTTTTGCGCGAATAAAGTCCATCACATCAGGGTGGCCAATATCAAATGTGGCCATTTGCGCGCCACGACGACCGCCGGCGGAGGACACGGTAAAACACATCTTGTCAAAGATATCCATAAAGGACAACGGCCCTGACGTATAGGCGCCTGCCCCTGATACATAAGCACCTTTGGGGCGTAAGGTAGAAAACTCATAGCCGATACCACAGCCGGCTTTCAGCGTCAGCCCGGCTTCATGCACCTTGCTGAGAATGTCATCCATGGAGTCGCTGACGTTGCCGGATACCGTGCAATTAATCGTTGAAGTTGCGGGTTTATACTCGCGTGCGCCAGCATTTGAGATAATACGCCCGGCGGGGATGGCTCCGTGCTGTAGTGCCCATAGAAACTTTTTTTCCCACTCTTTACGTTTTGCAGGAGTGGTTTCTACCTCTGCGATGGCTTTGGCGACGCGTGCATAGGTTTCATCTATGTTGTTATCAACCGTTTGACCGGTTTTATTTGTTAAACGATATTTTTTACTCCAAATATCGCTGGAGGCCGGCTGAAGTTTAATTTCTGCGACTGAGTTGGGGACTGCTTTAAGGTGTACATTGCTCACTGAATGCGTAGGTGACATTTCATATCCTTCATAATGACCAACAGTTGTTTATCGGGTTTTCTCTCAAATCCCGCTACCAAAATGTGTTTATTCTGAAATATTTAGGTAGCCACAACATATTGTGTTTATGCATAGAAGGATATGTTCCCATTGCTGATCTGTCAAGGAAATAAAGGATTGAATATTAAAAAATATTTTTTAATATAATCAATGAGTTATACAGTGTCGTGTAAAGCACAATAATGCAGAAAAAGGGTTTTTTCGAATATTATAAAACACTATATATAGTGTTTTACTTATGAGTGAAAAATCAACGATTTTGCTTAAAAAGCTTATAAATCATAAGCTGAGGCGTGTGTAAGTCATGCCCTTGAAAAATTAATATATGCCCTGATTGTATAATTATCTTCAGTTAATCTAGCGCCAAAGGAGTTCATTATGTTAAGACAAACCTTATCCCAGCCGTGGAGTTTATTGAATCAATTGCAACATGAAATCGGTAGGCAATATTTGCCGCTTAGCGCCAAGCAACGTCAAGAAGACGCCATGCTCGCTACTGAGTGGCTACCTTCGGTGGATGTAAAAGAAGAGGCCGAGTGTTTTATTATTGCTGCAGATATTCCAGGCGTTGATCCCAAAGACATTGAAGTGACGATGGAGAAAGGCATGTTAACGATCAAAGGGTCGCGTAAACATGCAGCGGCGACAAGCAAAAAGGGTTATAAGCGGATCGAAACAGAATATGGATCGTTTATGCGGCGTTTTAGTCTCCCTGAATCGGCCGACCCTGATGGGATTACCGCACACGGATCAAATGGTGTTTTAACCGTGAGTATTCCGAAAGTGGCCGAAGTTAAGGCAAGAAAAATTGCAGTAGAATGTTAAGCTCTGTTGCTATAATTCCGCTGAGTACTTGCAAATTAAACGACAAGAGTTATTGATAAATGCATGGGTTACGCAATAAATTAAGGGTATTGGCTTTACTCTTCATCGGTCTATCTATTGGGGGCAGTGTGGTTGCTGGCTTGCCGTTGTCTGCACTCAGCCAATTAGATGGCCGTGAGCCTTCGTTGGCGCCAATGTTAGAGAGTGTTACGCCTGCGGTAGTGAATATATCGACGCGCGGGCGGATCACGGTGGAAGACAGCCCATTATTACGTGATCCATTTTTTCGTCACTTTTTTGATGTTCCTCGGCGTCCAAGAGAGCGAGTCACCCAAAGCCTAGGGTCGGGTGTTGTCGTCGATGCGAAGCGAGGATATATTCTCACGAATAGCCATGTTATCCACAAAGCGGATGAAATTACGGTTACCTTACGCGATGAGCGGAAGCTAAGCGCAAAGCTCATCGGTGCGGATAAAGAGACTGATGTCGCGGTCATCCAGGTCGATGCAAAAAACTTGTCGCAGCTGCAATTTGCTGATTCAGATAAATTACGTGTGGGTGATTTTGCGATAGCGATTGGAAATCCATTTGGTCTCGGACAAACAGTGACCTCAGGCATCGTCAGCGCGCTTGGGCGCAGTGGTTTAGGAATAGAAGGTTACGAGGATTTTATTCAAACCGATGCATCGATAAACCCCGGTAACTCAGGCGGGGCATTGGTCAATCTTCGCGGAGAGTTAATCGGGATAAATACCGCGATTATTTCACCGGGTGGAAGCAATGGTGGAAATGTTGGTATCGGTTTCGCGATACCAATTAACATGGCTGAAGAAGTCATGCTGCAATTGATTCAATTTGGTGAAGTAAAACGCGGTCGTCTCGGCGTATACGTACAGGACTTAACACCTGAGCTAGCGGCAGCATTTGGCATGGCGCAACGTGAAGGAGCGGTGATTTCACAGATCGTGGAAGGCTCGCCTGCGCAACAAGCCGGTTTGAAATCGGGCGATATCATTATCGGCGTTAACGGTAAGCCGGTGGATAATTCTTCGGATTTACGAAATTACATTGGTTTGCTGAGAGCGGGTCAAAAAATTAGTATGAAAGCGGTGCGTAATGGAAAGAAAAAAACCGTAACAGCGCTGATTACCGCACAAGAAGAAATAAAAATGACGGGTGAAAAGATTTCCAGTTTGTTTGCGGGAGCGGTGTTTGCTTTAGCTGAGAATGCCGGCAATCTCACGGAAGGTTCTTCTGGAGTTTATGTGTACTCGGTTAAGCGTGGTTCGCCTGCCTGGGAAGCGGGCTTGAAAAAGGATGATTTTATTGTGTCGGTGAATCGCATTAAAGTACGCAATTTTCACGAATTTAAAAAGGCGCTTGTGCGCAGTCGTAAAGGCACTCTCATCAATTTAATTCGTGGTGAAACGGCTTTATTTATTTTGATTCAGTAATGTTAGACTTGTTTTGCTTTTTCCTGGGTCTCGAACAAATCAAACGTAATCTGAGCAGTGACTATACGTGTTGAAATTACGCGGAGTCGTTACACCTAAGCTTTATACAAAATGCAGGGTAATGGGATGGACTCACTAACAAAACGGCTTCAAATGAGCCAAACTGAAAG
>CAZWUO010000139.1:0-10399 GCA_964636675.1 uncultured Ectothiorhodospiraceae bacterium | reverse complement strand
GTATTGCTTACTGCAGGCCTGGCGGCGGTGATGCGCCCATTGCTACCAAAGGTTTCGTCATTTTTACCCGTTGGCAGGAATACGGCTCCAGCGATAGATAGGCCAAATGGAGAATTACCTTGGTCTAAAATTTTCTTTTTCAAAAACAAGCCAATGTCACCGATTGACTGCGTACTACCTGCATTTTCTAACGCGATAAATTGCTGACCATTGGGATGAATATGACCATTGGTTTGGGTGGCGAGATAAGGAATGTTTAAGCGGAATGTAAACCCATGTAAATACTTTGTATTTAGATCAAAACCTTGAAATAGATCTAAATCTGTCAGTTGCCGATTTACTTCAAAACCACCAAATACGCGTCCATTGGGTTGCCCATCTATAAAAAAATCATCCCCGTTGATGCTCGCGAAACGCTGACTAATTGCGATAGTAGTTGTAGCAGGCGGTAATACAAATGCGTGCTGGGTGAATGCCGGCCTCAGTAAAGGCGGAATAAACGTTTTAATTTGATTGCGGATTTGCTTGCGATCATATTGCATAAAATCATCACCGCCATAACTAGAATCACTGGTTCCAAGATCCATTAGGCTATCTGAAAATGTTTTTCTGTCCTGATGCTCATTGCTATTTTCTGCCCAACAATTAACAGAAAATACGATCATAAAAAACAAAAATAGTAAACGCGCTTTGTTCTTCATGTTTCCTCCCGTTTTATTTAGTGAAAAATGTCTCGATGGGTTGTTTGTTTTTAGCTATTTACTCACTTGTCTGCGATAAAGAGCGCTAACCTAATTCTTTGTTACAAAAAATCATGAAAAAAAATAAAAATATTTGTAATAAAATATTTACCACAAAGTCACTACTCTTGTAGCGAAATAAAATTAGACAACAAATATTATTAGTCTCATAGGATTGTTTACATTATGGATGACACATTTACGGAGAAAAGCCTGCATAGAAATGCAAAAACCAATATCAAAACCAGGAAATATATTCAAGGTTCTGATAAATCAGTTAATGATCTTTCGGAAGAGTTACAAGTAAGCCAAATAACAATAAGAAAATGGCGTGATAGAAATTATACGCAAGATAAATCCCATGTCGCAAAAAAACTGAATAACACGTTAAACCCACAAGAAGAACTGATGGTAACTATGCTTAGAAAGGTTTTTCAATTGTCTATCGATGATCTTTTAATGGTAACAAAAAGCTTTATCAATAAATCTGTTTCACGTGCAGGTCTTGGTCGCCTAATTAAAAAGAAAAACCTAAAACGCAAAAAGAGTCTAGCTTGTAATAAAATACTGTCGTTAAAAAACAACACGAATATACAAGACATTTTTTTTGGCAAAGGTGTTATTGTCTTTATGTGTTATGCCTTGCATGGAATTAAAAAGATACACAGCTATCTCGTTATTTTGCTGGAAACAGAAACAAAATTCTTGAAAATTTTCAATGTGTCTTCGATTGAAAGCACCGAATTTGTATTGAGTATTCGTCGTGTTTTACACGATATGGCGTGTAAAAGTTTGTTGCTCTCAGGAGAGTTTCACAACAAGATTTCATTTTTAGAAAAATTTAACTCAGTCAATATCTGGGATCAAATCAATACTCATCTCATTATCGATACTTATGCCATTATCGATCCTATTTTGGACCGAGTTCATCAAACGAGGTGTGAGCAGTATATTCGATTAGTATGTGATAACCGACATCACCGATTTTGGAGCGTAATAGAAAGAAAGGAAAAAAAGTATAATCGGAAATTAAAACTGAGCTCCTTGCGCGGTGTAACTCCTGAAAAAGCACTGCAAGAGCGCATTAAAGATAAGTCTAACACGCACCCAGAATAATACATTATTACTTAGTGGAAATATGTGGCGCTTCCCATCATTGCAGGTCTTTTATTCATCATGACGGCAGTTAGGTTATGCAAAAATATTTAGCATCCAATGATATCACCTTGCACCAATAACGAAAGCTACTGGGTATTATCCTAGATTCCGCAGTTGACCGCTAATCTCGTGACACAACTTACTGAAATGCCAGAGTTGACGACTGAATCAATTACATTCATATACGATCTTTATTTCGTTTTACTTCAGTATCTAACTCCTTTTAAAAAGCCTTTCATTTTTTTCATCGGCTTAATCGGAATTAACTCAATTCGGTTTCGATAAGTTAACACTTGTACTTTTTGTACCGGATATTATACCCCATGGACTCTCTGATATCTTTAGGGATAACTATTTGAAATTTGGGAGAAACCGTTACTTCCGTCATGATACACCTCATCGATACAGAATTCGTAATACCATAGATCTATCGATAAAATTTGTCAAACATAGAACGACCTCATACTAAGGAATGGCTTTGATATTCCCGATTCTTTTTAAAAGTATAAAATTTTTGCATTAGCTGTTTTTAAACTCATCTGGCTTATTGCAATTTCATAGGTCTATAATAAATACCATTTCTTTCTTGCGGAGGTTCAATAATTTTAAATCCAAAAGATTCATAAACAGGTATAGCCAAGCTGGAGGAAAAAACCGTATATTCTTTATTTTCTTGAGTTTTATTAGTTGCTTTTTTTGCCATTCCCCATAATTTTGAAGATATTTTTTTACCTTGATGATCTTTTGTGACAAATAGTTGAGTAATATGGCTATTATTTTTAAGCGTAATAAGACCTATTAATTCATCGTTTAGAAAAGCTCCAAAGCTTATAAAACCCTCATTAAATCGATTTTCAATCTCGATGGGCTGATTAACCTTCACAAAAAAAACCCAACCTTCATCAGTAAAATCAGTCGCTTTTAGTAAACAGCCAGTGGCAATAACTAAGCTAGAAATCTCGTGACTATTCTTTTTTGTTAAATTTCTATATTTCAATTTTTTCCTTCCTCTCTTACCGAAATTATCCGCTATTTCTATTCACATTATCATCAATTCCAGCTTCATAACATTCAAATTCAATGCAGAACTTTAACCACTACTTGAATCCTACATTGGCAATGTAATCATGGGCGCTGAGTGCATGCACTGCTCATATTGGGTTTCTGACAAGGTGAAAAATGCAGGCAGCAATGATGACAAACGAAGTATCCAGCTTTGTGAAATTTTAGTTTAGCTCTTCAAAGAACCGAAAAAAATAGTTATTGCCCATTGACAGCGTTAAGACTCATATACGTTATGTTGCGGTGTAAAATTAGCACTCAATACTTTATATTCCAATACCCTGTTTTTTTCTATAATGATACGTTAAAGCTAAATAAATAAAGTGCTTTATAGCTTCAACTGGTAATTTTTTGCCTATATCTAAAATGATGCTTCTATTACCATCATAATCCAGTCCTGGGTAGACTTCTTTAAACTCTGACACTAAGCTTGTTTGACAATGAACAGAAATAGCGTATTTTTTTTCACATGACTGACGATTAGATAGCCTAATAGTTGTACCACTCTTGGGTTTATTCGTTAAATAGCTCGGATTATCCCATTTTAGAGTCTCTTCGATTTTTCCTATTTCATCATGCTCCTCAGCAATACGGAAAATCAATTCACGCAGAAACAATAATTCTTCACTAATATTTTTAGAGAAACCATTAAATATATTTTTTACGCCCTCATTTTTAAACTCGCGATATGTCATTTCCTTCTCTATTTATTCTAAAATAAGGGGACACTACTCTTTAGCTCCACCGGCATCTTTTTTTGGTCGGCCTTGAGGTCGATATTGAAGCGATTTTCCTGCCAATTTCTCCAGTTTTTTAATAAATCGACCCGCACCACATGGCAAACCCTTGTCGATATTGCGCCTCAAAGTACTGATTTTTTCTTCATCATCCCCTTCTGCCAACCAGGCTGACCAATCCACAATCTGCGCTAACTGGCGCTGCCAAGCGACTTTTCGACTCAACAGCTCGTCTTCTCGCAAATAACAGTGTGCTGCTGCGCTAGACCATGGATATCGTTCGCACTTTCTCACTATTCCCGCTCTTACAGGATTGCGCTCAACATAACGAATAGCAGCCCATAGATAGGTTTTATCAAGCGGGGAGGAAAAATATCGCCCCTGCCAAACATGGCCTTTCCAACCGTGCTCTCGATTAAATCGTTGCGCATAACGCATATGCAAGGGCTTGAGAACCGTTTGCAGCCCATCCTCTGTGCGCGGAACCACGATAAGATGGATATGGTTAGGCATAAGACAATAGGCGATGACATCCAGCTTGTGCTTTTGACTGTATTCCTTCAGCCAACTGAGATATATCTGCCGATCTTCATCCGAATAAAAAACATCCTCACACCGATTTCCACGCTGGGTAATGTGGTGAGGTACACCGGCAAATACTGTTCTTGCTACTCTAGGCATATGGGGATCGTAACATAATATAAAGGGTAGCGTCCCCTTATTCTATTGAGCTAACGCGCCACTTTTTCTTTGAGGAAATTAATCAGTAAACGCGTTTTTGCTGATAAGTGTTTTCGGCTGGGATATAGCGCGTAGATATCTCGCCTTGGCAATATTTCATATTCATCCAATAATGTAACCAACTTGCCTGTAGAGACCGATTTTTCGATACTTAAGTAAGGCAGACAGCTTATCACCATACCACTCAGTGCGGCCTGTCGCATAATCTCTATATCGTCGCAGCTCATTCGGCTACTGGTTGATAATGTGCAACTTTCTCGCGTATCAACATTCACCAAATCTAAGCATTTCTGTTGATGAGGGAGCAGAATGACCTCGTGTTGCGCTAGGTCATTAACAGTCTCTATCTTGGGATTTTGCTGTAGATAGCTTGGGCTGGCAAACAACTTATAGTCAACACGACACAAAAATTGGGCAATAAATTGTGAATCATTGAGCGGGCCAATGCGCAGAGCGAGGTCAATACTTTCGTCAATTAAATCTTCAAAGCGGTTACTGAGTTTAATGTCCAGCTTGATTATGGAATGATAACATGTTTCCAACACTACGACTGAAAGAGGCTAACTCCATGAAACATCCGAACACCATCAAACAAGCACTGCAAACTTTAACCTTTATTGGACTCTTATTAATACTGGGACAAGCCGGTGCTATAGGCACAACACCGCAAGATCGAAATCCAGCAATCAAACTCTATGTGCTTGACTGCGGACATATTGCTGCCCGAGATATTTCTCTCTTTAATCCGGCAATAGAAAAGGGCACAAAGATGGATCTAGCCAACCCCTGCTATTTGGTGCAACACCCTAAGGGCAACCTACTTTGGGAGGCCGGTATCAATGATAAAATCGCTGATAAACCCGATGGCTTAGAAGTTATGGGTGGCGCATTTAACTTCTCTGTTAAAAAAACCCTGGCCTCACAACTCAAAGAAATTAATGTTTCGCATGATCAGGTTAACTTTCTGAGCTTTTCTCACCTACATAGACCATGCTGGCAATGCAGCGCAGTTCAGGAACTCTACCTGGCTGATTCAAGAGAGTGAACACAACTTCAGCCATGGTGAACATGCCGCGCAATCTGGCTATCACCCCAGTGACTATCTGCCTATCAGAGAAGACAAAATGGTAAAACTGAAAGGGGATCATGATGTTTTTGCTGATGGCTCAGTAAAAATCATTGCAACACCGGGTCACACACCGGGCCATCAGTCGCTCTTAATCCAGCTACGGCATACGGGCCCGGTGCTGCTCTCTGGAGATCTCTATCACTTTAAAGCCAATCGTGAACAGTATGCCATTCCTGGCTGGAATGATAAGAAAAAGACCATTCACTCATTTGCTAAGATTGATCAACTATTGGAAAAAACTCAGGCTCAACTCTGGATTCAGCATAATAAAGAGCAGTTTGATGCACAGAAAAAATCACCCAACTTTTATGACTAATTCACCGGTTAATGAGAATATGAAAAAGCAAATGTTACACTCACTTTATTATTAAATGATAAAGTAATCTATACTGACTTTTTGTTCCTGGCAAAAATCGATAATGAATGGAAAATAGTTTCCAAAATTCATCACCAACATTAAATCAATTGCAGCAACTCCACTTAACGATGGAGTTGCTATTTTTTAATCTTCAGGAAGCCCCTCAAATTCTTTTTTCTTATTTTCAAACCACTCGTTCATTGCCTCCGGTTTTTTCATAAGTTCTTGAATTTCATTCATAGCTTCAAGGTGTGCTTCATCCTTTATTTTAAACATTTCCATGCCATGCTGCTTGCTAAGCTCAGCAATTTCTTCAAAAGAGTTTGCTTGAAATTCTTTTTCGCACGCCCCGCCTAGCTGTTTGCAACTCATTGTTTTCATATTTCATTTCCTTATTTTTGAATTCACACCTAACGTCATAATTGAGTGAGAATTTTTGTGCATTGTTATGATGACTTAATAAGACATAAAAAAACACTACTCATTACGACTTAGCTCATCATACCATTTTGAATGTTATTCAATAACTCCTACTTTCTTCATTGACTCGCTGCCGCAGTTATACTTTTTTCTTCGATTATTTCTAATTTCAAAGAAATTTTCTAATTATATCAATATGATTGATGCGTTCTATGTTTTCTTTTTACTAATATAAAATGTTATTTCTGCAACAAGCACCGTATCATCATCAACGTCCTTGATTTCTAGTGGTATCACAATGTCACCAAGCTTAATTAAGCTTGGCTCAAACTCACTCCTAACTTTTAATGTTCCCTTCCCTTTTTTTAGATAAGAAACACTCATTTTTTTTGGTAACCATCTGAGACTATTTTGGATTGCTGCATCTACTGACAAACCTCCAGCAAGCTCAACCAATGTACACATCGCACCAGCGTTAACAGTTCCTATATGATTTCTAATACTCCACCTATCTTCTATTTCAATTACACATAATCCAGGTTTTAACTCAATAATATTAGGCTTTATTTTCCCAAAAAAAGGAGCTGCCAACCCAATCGAAATATTGAATATTTGTCTACCAAAAGGATAGGCCGTCATTTTCCTATACGTTTTCAAAATATTCATAATTTTTCCTCGGAGTTATTTTTGACACATAAAGTTATAGAAAAACTCGTTGTAAAAAACATTTCATTAAAAACTAAAAAACGGCCTTCTCAGCTTCGCTGTATCCTAATGATAGAATTAATCAGATATAAAAGGTACACCATGGTAAATAATTACTTACATCTGAATAGAACAGAAAGGACCCTGATTAAAAACTGGCATAATCAGGACATTTCATTAAGAAAAATAGGGCGTCGGCTTAATCGTTCCCACGCCACCATTAGTCGAGAACTGAGACGTAATCTTTGGTGTGGAAAGGATTACTACATTCGGTTCTGACCCATCATAAATGCTAAATCACCTTAAAAAACATTAGTCTACAATGTTTTTTAACTCCAAAAAGTTTTCAGGTACATCTGACGTTTTCCATCCTGCTATTGCAAAGTAGTACAACGGCTCTCCCTCAATTGATAACCTGTGTCGATAACGCTCTATGTAATAAACATCAAGATATTTGGAAAATATTAATTCCCTAATCATTTTTGAAAATCCTGATTCATTGCTTATATCGAAGAAGGTATCCTTGATATTAAAGGCCACCCACGCTTTGCTTTTGACAATATTAAACGCTTCCATAAATGCTTTTGTTGGGATATCACCGAAACCAAGTGCGGCAACGGTTACCAGGCAATCACATTGCCACGATACTATTTCTTCTTTTTTATCTTTTTCTAATTTTGTGAAATCCTCAACATAATATGCATCATATATTCCGGGCCTATCTCGAATAGCCGCATCATATGCCTCGGGAATTATATCCACCCCTATTAAACGAGAAACACCATGCTTTTTTAGTTCCTCTCCCATCATTCCATTACCTGCACCTAAATCCAATATCCTAAGCTCTGAAAAATTGTTTTGGTATTGTTTTACGGCGGATTCAAGTATTGATGCTACTTTACTAGGTGATGTGCATTTTAGGCGGTCATAAAATATTTGCTCATACAAGCCTGGCACTTGAAATATTTCATCGTAGTCGTGGAACTTTATTTTCCTCTTACCACCTGATCCTTGAAGATAAAAATAAGCTTCGTCTTGATTGATGTGGGTTAATTCATCCTTCGGAAATTGTATTCTATGCCTTTTAATCATTACTTCCTCAATTTAGTTTTTACTTTAATTTATTGGCCTAACGTCGTGGTATCAGCCGAAAATCAATTGTTAGAGCTTTATTCTATCCAATGTTCAGGATTCGAAGACCAATCACCCTCTCCAAATAACTGATTGATAAGTTCTCCAAGACCGTCTTCGTATATTTCATACGCTGCGCTCTTCCCCCCGTCAGTATAACTTGCTTTTTTAACAAAATTTACAAAAGTTTCATAGTCATCGGACAAAGAATGTACAAAAAACTGTGCTAAATGATAACTCAGCTCTTGTCCTTCGTCAGCTCTATGAAAAGATTTACCTGAAAAAAATTCCTGAATCTCATCAACGCCCCAAAACGACTTATGTCGATTGTATAACTTGTCATCCATTCCATAACTAGATGAACCCATGATTGAGTTTTCGATATTAACTGCAATCCCTTCATTTAACCATGCCGGGATAGGCAGGTACTGAACAAGAGCATGAGTTAGTTCAGAATCGATTGATTGGCAAAATTCTATTATGCTGTTTCCAACTAACCAGAGAAAAGTTTGTTCATGGCACGATTGCCCCGTTTTATAATTAATTTCGCCACGTTTGTTATACAAACAATTAGGCCGCTCTCCGGAGAAGCGGAAAAAAGTTTACCGGCAACTTTTTCGTACGCGGCTTGCGGAGTCGATGGTAAAATAAATCGTGGGCGCTGGGAAGTGATCGATTTAAAGCAAAGATTGAAAAATTAACTGCTCGCCAAATAACACCGAAAGCGCGACGAGGAGATCGGAAGTCTGAAAGTTATCGAAAATCAATAATCAATCGAGTCTGACCCCATCGATTTGACCCCATCGATTGATCAATCGAGTCTGACCCCATCGATTGCCAAAA
The DNA here is from genome assembly GCA_964636675.1 of uncultured Ectothiorhodospiraceae bacterium. Lineage (GTDB taxonomy): Bacteria > Pseudomonadota > Gammaproteobacteria > S012-40 > S012-40 > JALUUH01. The sequence continues at coordinate 1,375 of CAZWUO010000139.1, read as the reverse complement.
AGCCGAAAAGCACAGTTATTGGCTATTGACAGCGTTACGGCTCATATGTGTTATGGCATTCGCTGGCACTTGACCAGAAGGCATAATGACATCATAATGCAACCACTCGTGCCAAATGGAGATATCTAACATGCCAGCCTTAACCATTAAAAACATCCCTGAAGCCCTCTATAATGAACTCAAACTTGTTGCAAAACAACATCATAGAAGCATAAATAGTGAAGTCATCGTCTGCCTTAAACGCTCTCTACTCCCAGCGAAAGTCTCTCCCGAAGAAACACTTGCCAATATCCAGGCTCTACGATCCCATATTACGCCAGATACCATTACAGCAGAAGATATTGATACTCAGATAAATGAAGGAAGACCATGATAGTTGCAGATACAAATATTATCAGTTACCTTTTACTACCTACTACCTTTTCAGAATCAGTTGATACCCTTTATAAAATTGATTCTGCTTGGGGAGCACCAATACTCTGGAAAAGTGAATTTAGAAATGTATTAGCACTTTATCTCAGAAAAAAAATCATTACTTTCGAAAAAGCATTGCAACTTCAAGAAACAGCCGAAGATATTATGGCTAAAAATGAATTCGATGTTACTTCATCACAAGTTCTTTCGTTGGTAAGCAAAAGTCTCTGCTCATCCTATGACTGTGAATTTGTTGCGCTCGCGAATCACCTCAATATTCCGCTCGTTACTCAAGACAAAAAAGTATTACAAGAATTTCCATCAACAGCCATTACAATAACGGATTTTATTTCTCATCAGTAGTCATAACGTTGTGTTCAGCGGTAGCGCGCGGTTTGGTTGTTTTGTGTAATTATGGATTCTCCCCTCAATTCTCTCACAGAACCGTATGTGAAACTCTCGCCTCTCTGGAGAAATTTAAACGCGAAATTCGCCGTTTAACGGGACGGAGTTGGGTGTGTCGATGTTGCATCGTTACCACAAATTAAAACTTTATTTACAGGACTGGATGAACTACTTTGCCATTGGCATTCGTTATCAACAAGCACTGGATCTAGACCAATGGATTCGTCGCCGAATACGTATGTGCTATTGGACAAATATATTGCTCCTTGCAATATTTGCATTCCCGCCATCCCTGGTGGTCAAAATGCTGGCGAACGCCAGGAACAAAGATACGAAACTTAATAAAAGGTGGCGTATCGGAACCGTCGGGGTTTAGAGTGAGGATTGTGTGTGATAAACGCCGTCTTGACGTTGAGCTTTGCCAACCAGTCCTGAAGGATTTTGACCATAAATTCACTGCCATTATCACTGCCATTATCACTGCCATTATCACTGCCATTATCACTGCCATTATCACTGCCATTATCACTGCCATTATCACTGCCATTATCACTGC
>CAZWUO010000138.1:0-10412 GCA_964636675.1 uncultured Ectothiorhodospiraceae bacterium | reverse complement strand
CTTCACGCTTAAAAACGCACTCTGCATGTCGTTCAACTGCGGATTCTAGGATAAAGGCTGCCTCTAAAAAGTATTTCACATTTTGCTGGCAGCCCTATAAATAACCCCGTGTTAAAAATAAACTTAGACGACTTGGTTATTTTCGTTATCCGTAAACACGCCCTCAAATAAAGCGGTTGACAGATATCTTTCCCCAGAGTCGGGAAGTATTACGACAATATTTTTTCCTTTGTGTTGCTCTTGTTGGGCAACTCTAACCGCTGCTGCAAGTGCAGCACCGCTGGAAATACCTGCAAGTATGCCTTCTTCCTTCATTAGGCGATGAGCGAATTCTATGGCTTCTTCGTTGCTGATTTGTTCGGTTTGGTCAACGAGTTCAAGATCGAGATTTTTGGGTACAAAACCAGCGCCGATACCTTGAATTTTATGTGGAGCATGTTCAGGCTCTAGGCCCGCTAATGCATTTTTTATTTGCGGGGATGAAATTGGCTCTACCGCAATTGAGGTAATATTTTTCCCCTGAGTGTATTTGATATAACGTGATACACCGGTGATCGTGCCACCGGTGCCGACACCGCTGACTAATACGTCGATCTCACCATTACTGTCATTCCAAATTTCAGGGCCTGTGGTTTTTTCATGAATAGCAGGGTTTGCTGGGTTTTCAAATTGCTGCAACATTAAATGTTTTTTAGGATCGCTGGCAACAATCTCTTCAGCTTTTGCTATGGCGCCTTTCATGCCTTTTGCGCCGTCAGTGATAATAATCTTGGCACCGAGTGCTTTCATGAGCTTACGTCGTTCTATGCTCATTGTATGCGGCATAGTCAGGGATATTTTATATCCCTTTGCGGCCGCTACGAAAGCGAGAGCGATACCGGTATTGCCACTTGTAGGTTCTACGAGTTCCATGCCCTTGGTTAATTTTCCCGATTCTTCGGCATCCCATACCATGTTGGCACCAATTCGACATTTCACGGAGTTCGAAGGGTTGCGACTTTCTATTTTTAGATAAATATTGGCGTCTATTATATGGTTTAGTTTAACCAGGGGGGTATTGCCAATAGTTTGGCTATTGTCTGCATAAGTTTGGGTCATATGTGGTTTCCTTTGATGAAATATTTTCCTCGTAGCAGCGAGAGTGCCTACTGTTGCTTTGCTAATGTAGCTGGATGGATATGGAAGGTCAAACGATTGTACTTTAGATAACGACAAGCATTAGAGTGTTACCATTATTGCGGCTTTTTGAATGGGGGTTGTTTATCCTATAATGCGAACGGTCAACTGTGGAATCTAGGATTATGTCAGGAAATTTTTGATTTGATGGTTAATCATTTGATCGGGGCACAAACTGAATAATTTCAGCGCTTTGTTTTTCTGTGAACTGTTGGTCGGGTGTTGTGTTATCGGTTGTTGTGCTAAGAGTAGGGCTAAGAAATTCTTCTTGTTTGCGGTTTAATTCATGGAGTGATTTCCACATGAGCTGATTGATTGCGATGCAAGCGCTCATGGCATTAGGTTTGTTTTTTCTAATAGTGTCTATTTTCCACTGTAGGCCGCGAAGCTTTCGCGTATGAACTTTGGGCGCCGAGTCTATTAGCTTGCTCACCAAGTATTGCCTCATTTTTTCAAAATGATCTGGGTTTTCAGTCGCCAGTTTCATCATTTGATCAAAATTGTATTGAAATTTCGGATTTAGATGATGCATATAAGCCTCTTAAACGTGAGTTTCTGAATGGGATGCTATTTGCTCACTGCTACATCAATGAATTAATCGATCTGAAAAAGTATGGGGCTATCTTTTTTCTAGAAGTGTATCTTCTTGAATATCAGCTGATATAGTCAGTCTAGCTGAGAAAATGAGAGAGGTTTTACATGCTGAGGGTAGTGGCTACTACCCCAACACCAACAAAGATACTGACCAACATTAATACGCTCGGACTAAAGCTTTTTTGTCGTTGATAGCTCGTCATTTAGATTCTCCTGCAATGCGTTAACTTGGCTCATATTGTCGCGTACGTGGGAGCGAGTTTCTGAGAATTAACGAACATTTAAAGCGTGCAGGGTTCACATTTGGAATAAAAGTCCTCAAGAGTTAGAGGGTCTATTTTTTTACGGCCGTATTGCTGAGTAATTCGCTGGAGTCAGCGCGTACTATCATAGGCATCCGTTCGCGAATCAATTTATTCTCGTTATTCAGTTTGTTGTCATAAATAACGGTATATGCCATGACCTTTTGCACGTAATTACGCGTCTCAGTAAAGGGGATGGTTTCTACCCATAAATCGGATGACATGCTTTTATCCGGTGACCATTGTTTGACTCTGTGAGGGCCTGCATTATAGGCCGCGGTAGCCATCGCGCCATGGCCGTCATTTCTATCGAGCATTTTCCGCAAATAAGTAGCGCCGAGCAGTATATTTTTCCTTACATTTAATATGTCTCGATTGTTTCTTATGCGTGTTTTAGCGGCTTTTGCGGTGCTGCGGCCAGTTCTAGGCATGATTTGCATAAGGCCAAGTGCACCTGCGCTGGAACGTGCATCAGGCATGAAGGTGCTTTCCTGTCTGATGACGCCGAAAACCCAAGCAGGCTCGACTTTTTGGGTTATTCTTTTTGAAGTGATAAAGTCCTTGTGCGCGAATGGAAAACGAATTTCGAGGTCATCGAAGTGAGCTGATTTTGCGACTGTCATTATAGCTCGATCATGCCAGCCCCAACGGCTGGCAATAACCGAGGCTTTGCGTAAATCGTTTGCGTTTAATGAATTGGTCAGATAATTCCACTCTCTTCGGGCTTGCGCTAATAAACGCAGGGTAAATAGCTCATATGCACGCTGAATAGCGGGTGTTTTTTCAAATTCTTTGACTTCTTCGTCGGTCACATTCAATGGCGTGGAGGTTAGTTCATAGCGTTTATTCATGCGATCAGCGGATAAAAAACCATGGTAGCTACGCTCCTCGGAAAGTGATGAAAATATGCGTTCAGCAGCGGTTTTCAGAACAGGGAGTTTAATGCTTTGCATTTCGAGTATACGCGCGCGCCAATAACGCCATTTTTCTTTGTTTCTTTCTTTTGCAGGGAGTGCCTCTATCCACGTCAAAGCGGTCCACCAGTCTTCTTGGAATAATGCACTGCGTATGCGCCACTCTCTTGTTTTTGAGTCAGGTTCTTTTATATCGCCTAGCATTTTAGTCGCTAAGGGATGTTTTTGGTAGGCGGCTCTAAGGGCAATATAGGTGTCAACTTTGATGACGGCTTCTGGCGCTTTTTCAATGTGAGAAGCTCGATACTTTTCCCAGGCATCCGCCGCAGCGCTGGCATCTCTACGCGCGAGTCGCTTTATCCCATGATGAACGATTGCGCGCGCTTTTTCGTCGTCGCGATGAAATATTTTTCGGTGCAGGTTCTCAGCCGGGTGACGATGCATATTTATCCAGCGATTTACCCAGTTTTGGGTCTCTTTATCGAGGCTTCGGGCAAGGAATCTTGCAAGGCTAATGCGACTTTTACCCATTGCTTTTTCGATGCGTTCCCAGACAAGATCATTGCTTAAACCGCCATTTTTTCGCCATTCTTCAAAGACTGGGTCACAGGTCTTGGGTTGAGATTTCCCGGTTAGCCAAAGGGTTTTAGCGGCATCCATTGCTTTAGGTTTCTGATCTACTTTGAATAATGCTTTGGCGTTTAAGCATCTTAGCTTGCTGCCGCCGCCATCTGCGTACTCGGCGAGAAATTTATTCCAGCGTCCTTTGCGCGCGAGATCGCGTAACCAAATAAACCGCATTCTATAGCTGATCGGGGAGTCTTGGTAAGTTGTTAAAAAATTTGAAATTTTTTCGTCTGGTAAGTGGCGGATTTTTTTGCGTATATATTCATACTCCAAATACCCATATAGCGGATAGTTTTTGAGCTTACGCTGCAAGCGTTTAAATTTGCGAACTTGGCCTTTTTTTAACGCATTTTTTGCGGCGACAAAATAGTTTCGTTGTTGTTCAATTGAAATCGCGGCATATGAGGTGCTAATAGGCGTGGCTAACCAACCCATCGTTACAATAATGAGCGTTGCGAGACAACATTTAAAGGGAGAGTCTTTTGGTTTCAAATTTAGTGACCTGGTAGATAGTTCGGTTTATCTCTATTATCGACAAAAAAGCCTAACTAATTAGCTTAAATGAGGCTAAAGGTTAGCAGTAAGTCGGAAATAGGGTGTATTAATAATGCCTTGCTTTTTCTGGAGTGAGGGGACGGGCCCGATACACTCTAGGTACATCACGCAGAGAGTTGTTTTACCGATGATTTCCGACGGTGTATAGTATTAAGCAATGTTTGTACACAATTTATATCAAATCCTAACAAAATTCCACAAATCCCGCATTATTATCTATTAGACGGTAATGCAATATGACTGGAAACAATACCATGCTTATTCGGGATTAAATCCATTAAACCATCAAAAAAAATGATTGTCTGCTTTGACTGCGATACCGTGCAGCAACTTGATAAGCTGGAACGTGGTTTTTGTATGCGTTGTATTTGCTGCAATGGACGTTTGCTGATGAACCCTAAAGGTGGACTTGATACGCCACTTGCATTAATCGTCTCTGCTATCATCTTTTTCATTATTGCAAACAGCTACCCCTTGATGACGATGGGGATCTCAGGTCTTAGTCATACTACGATGCTGTTTGGCGTAGCATTAGGTTTTGTTGACGAAAATCAATTGGGTCTTGCATTGTTAGTAGGAATGACGATCATAATAGCACCTTTATTAATCATTCTAGCAATGTTTTATGTGCTGGTTTCTGTGCGTTTTAAGTTGCGCTTGCCGCTGACGAAGATGGCACTTGTTTGGATTGTGCGTTTGCAGCCTTGGGGCATGATGGATGTATTCTTACTCGGGGCTATTGTCGCATTTATTAAGTTAACAGGTCAGTCAGATGTTATTTTTGGCATAGGTTTTTATGCACTTTCAGCGCTTATTATTTCTTATGCAGGTGCTATTGTGACCTTTGAACCCTACTTGGTTTGGGAATACTTGGACGAGCATCAATGAGTATTGTTTTGCCTCGGGCAGAAAAATGTGGCTTGGTTGCTTGTCATATTTGTGGCCTGGTGGTGAAGTTTATCCAAGAAGAAAATTTATGTTGCCCGCGGTGTGGGTGCAAACTTCAGTTGCGTAAACGCAACAGTATTCAGCGGACTTGGGCATTATTGATTAGTGCTATCATTATGTATGTTCCAGCTAATTTGGAGCCGGTAATGTATACGATTAATTTCGGTGAAAAAGATTCAGACACTATTATGAGTGGCATTATCTTTTTTTTTAAGAATGGAGAATGGCCGCTGGCGGTGATCATTTTTGTAGCCAGTGTATTATTGCCACTACTAAAAATTATATTAATGATTTATTTGCTGTATACGGTTAGAACCGCGAAAGTCGGCCGAGAAATTGAGAATACTCGTTTATATCGTATTGCTGAGTTGGTAGGTCGTTGGTCGATGTTAGATATTTTTGTGATTGCTATTTTGGTGGCCTTGGTTCAGCTAGGTGCGTTAACCACAGTTATACCCGGTATAGGAGCGACGGCATTTGCCGCAGTGGTTATATTAACGATGTTAGCCGTTAGATCTTTTGATCCACGATTGCTCTGGGATAAATAGAGTGAAAGAATATGCCGCGTCTTAATCCGGATATAAATACCGAGTTGCCTAAGGCTTTTGTGCAGTCGCAACGCAATAGGTTTTCAATGATTTGGGTAATACCTATGCTTGCTGCGCTCATTGGTGGTTGGCTTATTATAAAAAATGCGACGAATTCGAGTACTGTCGTAAAGGTAACTTTTCAACATGCAAATGGCATTGAGCAAGGGAAAACACGGGTCAAATATAGAGACATCAATATTGGTTTCGTAAAAAAGGTTGGTTTTTCTGACGATTTGCTGAATGTGGTTGCAACGCTGCAAATAGATGGTTTAGATGCTGAGCGGTTAACCGATGCAACTCGTTTTTGGGTTGTTAAACCGCGATTTGGTGCGGCAGGTATCAGTGGTTTGGAGACCTTGGTGAGTGGCGCTTATATCGAAATAGATCCAGGCGAAGACGGGGAAGTTAGCCAGGAATTTATTGGGCTTGAACAGCCGCACCACAATCAATTGGATAGCGCAGGTACTATTTACAATATCAAGGCGAAAAGTTTAGGTTCGTTGACGACCGGGTCGCCCGTTCATTACAAAGAAATTCCTGTAGGGGAGGTTATCAATTACCAGCTTGCTGAGGATTTTAGCAGTGTGGAAATTGAAATATTCATCAATGCTCCGTATGACCAGCATGTGAAAAATAATACGCGATTTTGGAATACGTCTGGTCTTGACGTTAAGATTGATACGGAAGGCGTTAAAATGGATATTGAGTCTTTAGTAGCGTTGTTTACGGGTGGTATTTCTTACGCGACGCCTGCTCGAATTGGAATAAATACCCGCGCACCAGAGAAGACCGTGTTTCCCTTGTATAAAACACAATATCCACAAGCAGATGAGCTAATCTTATTTTCAGTGCCATTTTTAATGTATTTTAGTGATTCGGTGCGTGGACTTGCAGTAGGAGCAGCCGTAGAGTTTAGAGGCATAAGGATAGGTAGTGTTGTCGATATTTCCTTTGATGCACAAATTGAAAAAAATATTATACGAGTACCGGTTCTTGTAGAATTAGAACCTGATCGCATACCATTAACCAATCAACGAAAATGGAAAAATGACGCGCAACGGCGTGAAGTGACCATTACCTTGGTTGAAAATTTAGTCAAACAAGGTCTGCGTGCACAATTGCAAATGGGTAATTTGCTAACTAATAATTTATTGGTTGTGCTTGATATATTTCCGGATGAGGACGAAGTTGAGTTAATCTATGAAAATGAATATGCTGTGGTTCCTACGATTCCTGGTACTTTAAACAGTATTACCTCTAAGGTGAATAATTTACTGGCCCAGTTAAATGCATTTCCATTCGATGAAATAGGTAAAAACTTGAATGCGTCGGCAGCGGGTGCGAATAAACTTTTAAACGATGAGAATCTAAGAACGACAATATTGAATTTAAACTCGGCGGTTGAAAAAGTAAATAAATTACTCATGTCGTCCTCGATGTTAGATGGCGGTGCCTTAGGTGTGCAAGCTCGAATGACCATGGATGAGTTGTCTAAAGCGGCACGTTCAATTCGGGTGATGGCGGAGTATTTGGAGCGCCACCCTGAGGCGCTTCTAAAAGGGAAGAGCGCGCGATAATGAGGGGCTTTTTTGATAAATCCATGCAATATAAAACAGTGTTGTTGGTGTTTCTGCTTCTGCTTTTGTCGGGCTGTGTTTCTCTGGGTGGAACTTCCAAGCCAACAAATTTTTATACCTTAAGTTCCATGGAGAAGCTTGAGGAACGCGATATTTTGCTGTCAAATGATATAGAAATAGATTTCTATTTAGTTGAATTACCTGATTATTTGGCCAGGCCACAAATTGTGACGCGGGTTAATGAGCATCGCATTGAGCTTGGCGATTTCGATCAGTGGGCCAGCGATCTTAGGACTGAGATGAGTCTACTTATTGTGCACGAGCTGAAGCATAAGCTGAACACTGAGCGGGTGTTTGTTTTTCCAAAACTTCTGGATAATCAGGCTAGATACCAATTGAAAGTTAATGTGGTGCGTTTTGATGGGGTGCTTGGTGGTAAGGTGGTATTGCAAGGCAGTTGGGCGTTATTAAGTAGGAAGAATAATAAGGCGCTGGTGTATGAAGATTTTATGTTTAGCGCGAATGCTGACGGTATGCGTTATGTCGATATGGTTGTTACGCTGAGTCATTTACTGACGACGCTTGCGGACAGCATGGCTGCAACTGTCTTAAGACAGCCTTGAACCTAGATTCCGCAGTTAACCGCTATGAGGCATCGTTAAGCTTTTAGTGACCCCGATAAATTTCCGAGTTTGGTCTGAATGCAAGCCATGCAAATGCAAAATGTACACCCCCTGGTAAGATCCGTAACTGTTTCCCCGTCAGTGGTCCAGCGATCGCCTGACCAAAAATATTCCAGCTTGATCCCGTGTTGATGTCAACAATACCTTTTGCTTTTTGTTTAAAAGTCAATGTTTGTTGATCCAATTCTCTGGAGTAGGCAACTGCCGATGGAATGATTTTTGATTCTGAAATTTTTGCAGCATCTAAGGGCGAAAGCATGCCTTGTTGGCTAAAGATAACAACCGCATGTTTGGCAACGTCGTCGTTAATGACCGGGTGTTGTGCAATGAGTTCAAAAGGGTAAAGCTTATTTTTGGCATTCAATGAAATAGCTAATACACGCTCCATTGGTGGTAGGCGCTGATCAAGCACGCCGGAGAATAGAAACGGTTTCTGCTGAATATTATCATATCCTCTATATGGGTTATTGCCATAAGGTCGATCATATCCTGTTTCTCTTGAGAGTATTTTGCCGTTAGGATGATATTTTGCGAAGTCTTGGAAGGCAATAATGGCAGCGGGGTGCTCGACCAGCGTTTTCCCCGTGTAGTGACCGATAATGCCCTCCCCTGTGAATTGTTGCCACCAGCTTTCGGTTTGGCGATCATACATGATTAAATCGCTCATTCTAAGATTGCCCGTCGTTCCAAAATCCAGTATTTTTCCATTTACATTTCTTTCGTAGACAAGCGCGGCATTGCATAAAGGGCAAAAAGTAATGATCAAAGGACTCGAGTCCACGATGTCATTCACAATCTCGTGAAACATCAGGATTTGTATTGGATAAGCCTTGGCGTGTTGGTTAATGCTTACTACAATAACGGGTTCCTTGGGATTTAGCCAAGATTTTGCTTGCTCGATACTGACAAATTTTGGGTGATCAATCGCCGGTATGCCGTCCTTAGGTGGCCCTCCTGAATCAATTTCAGACAAGTCGACCATTTTTTTATTAAAGTCTGTTGCCCAATTATCGTTAAATCGAAAGTTTTTTGTTGCATATCCATTGCTCATTGATGTGACAAGCAATAGTGAAATGACTAGAATGGCTTGCTTTGTCATGTTGGGCTCCTTTTTTTGTGATGCATAGGTTAGAGACTTATTTTTTCATCAGGAATTACATTTTATGAAGTCACGTATGGTTTTAATTTTCCCATTAATTCTTGCCTGTATTGTCGTTGATCAAACTACAAAGTGGATTGCGCAGGAGTTTTTGATGAACCAGGGCATGCAAACCTTTTTCTGGGATATGTTCAGGTTGCAGTATGCTGAAAACTCCGGTGCATTTTTGGGAATGGGGAGTTTATTAGCCGAAGATATTCGTTTTTATATATTTATTGTCGTACCTTTGCTCATGTTGCTTGCTTTGCTGGTCTATTTAATTCGCAGCAGTGCATTAAGTCGCTTTGAAGTCGTGTCATTAGCGCTGATATCTGGCGGTGGCATTAGTAACTTATTAGACCGTATTTATCGTAATGGTGTCGTGGTGGATTTTATGAATATGGGTCTAGGAAGTATCAGAACGGGTATTTTTAACTTTGCAGATATGTATATTATGACGGGTGTTTTTCTGATGTTCTTCGCCTATTTTTGGGATTCAAAAAAACCGGCAAAAGAGGAATTGTGATCATTCGATTTTATGATGCTTAAATCCAGAGCTCTAATGGAGCTTGGGTTACCACCGTACGTAATATATCTGCGCGGGTGATGATGCCGACTAGGTTGTCATATTTGTCCACAATAGGCATTGCCCCCATGTGAAGCTCAATTAATAAACGTGCTATTTCTCTAATTTCTACATCCGGAGTAGCCGTCAGGACTTTGTCGCTGGAAATATCTTTAATCGATATCGTTGCTTGCGGTGAGCTTTGTTTGTAGGGAGGAATATTGCCAGAAACCGCAGCGTAACGCAGCAGTGCTCGGTCTGATAATATCCCGATTAAGTCGCCTGTTGCCGACATGACTGGCACATGTCTAAAACGTTGTTGCCGAAAAAGTTGCCATGCCTCCATGATGCTGGTGTTTTCATGCAGGCTGACAACCGGAGAAGTCATTATTTGACGGGCTCTTATAGCGGGTTCGCGCTCTTGTGGAAGGGCGCTGGTGGTGGAATAGGCCTGCTTAGCTTGTCTCGCTTTTGCTGAAGGAGTCTGCTGCTGTGGAATGTTTTCTTCTGGCCTGGGGTCGCTTTTAGTTATCGGGGTAATTTCGGATATTTCACGCAGGTCATCATTTTTGATGAGATTATCCAATAATATTTCATCTCTAATGCCAGGGCCTAAGACGGTAAAAGCCAAAATATTCCACCTCTAACTAAGGAACCTCTGAGTAGTCATCTAGCGAGCGTAAACTGTGTTAAATTGAAACTCAAAATGCTCATTTACTCGAGTAAACTGCGCTTTTTCGTTT
>CAZWUO010000137.1:0-10489 GCA_964636675.1 uncultured Ectothiorhodospiraceae bacterium | reverse complement strand
GAAGTCATGGAAGGAATAGGGCGTGTAATAAGGCCTAAATCTATAACGCCACGGGAGTATTTAAGTTATGCGCTAGGGTCTGTTGCCGTTTCATTTTCATCACTGCTGGAGCCACTTTTTTCGCCCTACAAGGCGGAAGAAGTGCCGTGTAGTGACTCTACTCAAGCGACTGACAACGCAGTAGGACGGAAAAAGCGGCCCAGCCCTTCGGGTTGCGCCTGAAAAAACGCCACTCGGCGTTACTCCTCGTTCATTTGGAATAACCAATCCTCTCTCCTCGTGCCTGGATTGGCGTTTTTTCAGGCGCAACAGGGGTGAAAATGAAACGTCAACAAACCCTAGAACAATTCAACAAAAATTTCATACGTGCCATTAATTCATCCGGTTGACAAGGCGTGGAAATAAATTCGTCGGCACCCGCTGCAATTAATTCGCTAACCAGCTCGCTTTCTTCTCGAGCCGTTAACATAACTATGCTACATGACTTCCAGTCCTCTCTTCTACGTATCTCTAACAATACTTCCATGCCTTTTTTATAGGGCAATCTGTAATCAAGCATCGTGATCTTAGGTGGTTTCATACGCATGATCGCTCCCATCGCTTGCTCTCCATCATTGGCTACGCATACTGAATACCCTCCACTAATTAGCAGAAATTTCAGCAATTGGGCTAATGGCTCATCAGCGATAGCAATAAATATATCCAGGTTTTGTTTTTCCATCCACGCACTGTCTCAGAATACAAGTCTGCACGGATCTCTTAACGGGTTGTAGCGAAGTTTTCTTTAGAGGTTTAAGGTTAGAAATGACTGAACCAAAAAGGCATTACACGACTGCTCAAAGATTCGCGATATTTAGCTTTACACACTTCAGGTATTTTTTTTCATTGGGCGACGTCGCGTTTTTTTGGGAAATCCAAATCATCTCAGCCAAACAGTCCATAATGAGATGCTCTACCTCGTGTGGTTTTTTTAGTTTGCGTAAGGCTTTTTGATACAAGGCTTGCAATTCCGCTGGACGTTGGGTAGCGAGCTGCTCGTGGATAGCGATATGTAAACCCATATGGGCAAACGGATTAGCCTCACCTAGATCCGGGGAAAACTCCTTGGATTTAGCAAGCTCTGCATCTTCAATGAGTGAATGATACTCAGGATGCATCTCAACGATTTTAGACACAATGGCCTCTAGTGGCTCCAAAGTTTCGCCGTTTCTAGTTTTCCGCCAAACATCTACATAAAATTGCCGTAGGTCATCTCTATTATCTGAAAAAATCATACTCCACCCTATCCGCTAGCCTGCCGATTTGCCTGGCGTTTTTTCAGGCTCCACAGTACGATCATATTAATTGACGACACGCCTTAACTCAATTAGATGTTTTCTTGCGATATTCGCACAAGTCTTCGATAATGCAAGCGCCACATCGCGGTTTGCGCGCCATGCAGGTATAACGTCCATGCAATATCAACCAATGATGCGCATCCAATAAAAACTCCTCAGGAATAAATTTAACCAGGCGCTTTTCCACTTCTAAAACTGTTTTTCCAGGGGCAATACCAGTACGGTTAGCAACGCGAAATATATGTGTATCAACTGCCATAGTAGGCTGACCAAAAGCGGTATTCAATACTACGTTTGCGGTTTTCCTGCCAACCCCCGGCAGAGCTTCTAAGTCTTCGCGCTTTTGTGGCACCTTGCTTTCATGCATATCGATGAGTAACTTGCAGGTTTTAATAATATTATTGGCTTTCGTATTATACAAGCCAATGGTTTTTACATAAGTCTTTAATTTTTCCAAACCTAGAGCAGCGATTGCTTCCGGTGTATTGGCAATTGCAAATAATTTATCAGTTGCTTTGTTAACGCCTTTATCGGTAGCTTGGGCTGATAATATTACCGCAATTAATAATTCGAACGGAGACGAATAATTAAGCTCTGTTGTAGGGTTTGGGTTTTGCTCTCGAAGTTTAGAAAATATTGAGAAACGCTTTTGTTTATTCATAGCGATAAGTACAACAGGTAATTCACTAAGTAACTTTAACATTGTTATCTAAAGTCGGCTTAGGTTCAACCGACATAGATTTTTGCTGTTTTATATCAACTAGGTTTTTTAAAGCAATTAAAAAACCTAAAATTATAAACGCACCCGGTGGCAATATCGCTAATAAAAAACCACGATAATCTTCTATCAAAACAATTTTCATTCCTTCAAACCCGGAACCAAACATAAGATGCGCGTGCGAAAATAATGTGCCTTGGCCGACTATTTCTCTAATCCCACCCACGGCAACTAATACCAAACTAAACCCGAGGCCCATCATCAAACCATCAAGACCTGAGAGTGCTATCTTATTTTTTGAGGCAAAAGATTCTGCCCGCGCGATAATAATACAATTCGTCACAATGAGCGGAATAAAAATTCCAAGTATCATGTATAACTCGTGCAAAAAGGCATTCATACTTAGCTCAACCACGGTTACAAATGATGCTATAACCATCACAAAAACCGGGATCCTTAATTCTGGTTTTACAATATTACGAATCAATGAAACAGTCATATTAGATCCAACCATCACCAAGGTAGTCGCTACTGCAAGTCCTAGCGCATTAATAAATGTAGAGGACACGGCTAATAACGGACATAATCCTAACAATTGCACAAGACCAGGATTATTTCTCCACAATCCCTCTACAATGACATTTTTGGTCGTATCTAGCATATCGTTTACCTTATAAAAATGGTAATAACTCAGTGATCATATAGCGTATGACGTTTATCTGCATAAAATTCAAGAGCTCTCTTCACCGCCTTAACAATTGCACGCGGGGTTATCGTCGCACCCGTTAACTGATCAAAATAGCCGTCATCTTTTTTAACCGCCCATTTTTTTGCAGCTGGATCAAGCAGTGACTTACCATCAAAGCCTAATATCCAGGATGATTTTTTGACTTCAATGCCATCACCTAAGCCGGGTGTCTCTTGATGTTTTATGACCCGTACTCCGATTAAATGACCGTCGACATGAATTGCAACTAACAAATGAATAGCACCGCTATAACCATCGGGTGCGATCACGTGCATGATAACCGCTACGGGAGCCTGGTTCATTCTTGCACGATACACCGTAATGGTTTGCTGTTTTCCTGAGAGTGCGGGTGCCGCAATTTTGATATTATCGGTATACATGTCGTTTGTATGTATATCTTGGGATACTAACTCATGCAAGCTGCGTAATAAAAACTGCTTTTCATTTTCCACAATGCGTTCTTTTGTATTGCTAAAAGTAATCGCAACCAAGGCTGTTGCCACCAATGCGAACAACGCCAACACACCGCCTGCTACCAAAGATTTATGTAACGACTTATTCATTTCTCTGACCATACACTTTAGGTTTAGTATAGTAGTCAATCGCCGGCGCACACATATTCATAAATAACACGGCAAATGCAATAGCATCGGGAAAACCACCCCACATTCGAATGATATAAATCAACAAACCAATACCTGCACCATAAATAATTTTACCCAGAGGTGTTACCGATGCGGTCACTGGATCCGTCGCGATAAAAAATGCTCCCAACATTGTTGCTCCAACCATGAGATGAAACAATGGAGACGCATACTGCTCAGGCCATAGCAAATGAAAAACACCAGCGATCAAAAATAATGCGCTAAGCATTGCTATGGGTATTTGCCACTGAATGATTTTTTGCTGGATCAGCCACACCCCACCAAGCAAAAATGCGAGCGCAACCCACTCATAACCTACCCCTCCAATACCGCCAAAAATAGGGCTTCCTTGAACAATCTCAGCGACAGTATGATCTAAGCCTAATTGAGACTTCATATAATCTAGCGGAGTAGCACTCGAAATCGCATCAATATTTTTTAATGCTTCCGAATTTTGAAAAATAACGCCCCATGAATCTGCAAAATTAAGCTCTGAATCCGTTAAACTTTTCGGTGCCATCCAACTTGTCATTTCTCGCGGAAAAGAAATAATCAACATTGCATATCCGACCATAGCAGGATTAAATGGGTTATAACCCAAACCCCCATAAAGATGTTTCGCAATCACTACGGCGAACACAACACCAAGAACGGGAATCCACCAAGGCGCAATTGGCGGTATGGATAATGCGAGCAAAACAGCGGTAAGCACTACACTACCATCAGTTAAAAAAGGCAACATTGGACGTTGACGAATTTTCAACATTAGCGCTTCAGCAACTAAGCCCGCACATACTGCTAATATAATATTTATCAACACGCCCCAACCAAATAAAAATAGATATATAGCGATACCTGGGAGCAGCGCATACAAAACTTTAAGCATCACTTTGGTTACGCTGCTTTGCGCATGCACATGCGGTGAACTAGGTGTGTATAATTTCACTTTTTTCCTTGCAATGAATTGATCTGATCCGCATATTAAGCATCATCGCTCTGCTGCTCTTTTTGACGCTGGCGTTTCCGGCGCGCATCAACTTCATCTATGAGTTGATGCTGTTTTTGGGTTAAGTTATCCGTATTTTTAGGACTAATTTTTTGTGCGGATTTTTTTTCTTTAACCCGCTCCATAGCGGCTAGAATAGCTGCTTTTTTAGGGTCATTTTTTTCTTCGACTGAGTCCTTAATTCCCTGTTCAGTAGGCTTTTTATGCAATGCTTCTTTTTTAAGTCTGCGACGCTCTGCTGCTTCTCGTTTATCCCGTTCTATACGCTGCTGCCGAAACTCATGCCGCATACGCGCTTTATCAGATTTTTGTTTCTCTTCTTCGCGTTCCCAAATCTGACCTTTGGCAAAACGATAATATTGCACCAACGGAATTTGACTAGGACAAACATAATCACAGCAACCACATTCTATGCAGTCAAATAAATTATAATTTTGTAGCTGATCAAAATCTTCTGCTTTGGTATACCAATAAAGTTGCTGCGGCAGCAATTTAATTGGACAGACTTCAGCACATGCACCACAGCGTATGCATGGCATAATATAGTCACGCTCTATAAGCTGTTGCTGCTTACCCTTATCGACCAAGATGCAATTAGTGGTTTTAATCACAGGGATGTTGAGTGAGTGCATCGCAAAACCCATCATCGGCCCACCGATGATAAGACGCTTAATATCCTGAATATTATCCGTACACAAGGTCACTAATTCTTCTACAATCGTACCAAACAACACTTCAAAATTTTGCGGAGCTTCCACGTCTCCCGTAATCGTGACATAACGCGAGATCAACGGCTCACCATGATGCACTGCACGATAAACCGCTGCTACCGTACCAATATTCTGGCAAACGACCCCGATATGCACGGGCAAGCCTTCACTTGGCACTTCTTCACCGGTAATCATGAATACTAATTGTTTTTCGCTACCGGCAGGATATACCGTTGGAATAATAGCGATTTCAATATCCCCATTGGCAATCAGTTCGACCGCTTGTGTTATAGACTCAATGGCTTCAGGCTTGTTATCTTCTATCGCGATGACGGTTTTTTTAGCTTGCAAGGCATGCCGGATCACTAAAACACCGGTAACAATTTCATCGGCTCTTTCACGCATTAACATGTCATCACAAGTGATATACGGTTCACACTCAATGGCATTAATGATTAATGTTTCGATCACCCGTCCGGGGCCAGGGTTAAGTTTTATATAACTCGGAAAACCCGCGCCACCGAGTCCAACAATGCCCGCTTCTCGGATCACGTTGCGTAAACTACTCGGATCTAGTGCACTATAGTCGCTGGCATGCGCGGTGAGTTCTATCCATTGCTCTTTTCCATCCGGTATTATTTCGATACACGGCGCACGCATGCCCGATGGATGCGGAGCTTCCCTATCGCCGATGAATGAAATCGTTCCAGATGTCGGTGCATGGATAGGCGCTGAGACATAATCGCTTGCCCGAGCAATTTTCTGACCTTTTAAAACATGCTCACCTTGGATAACCTTGGGTTCTGCCTGTGCGCCAATATGCTGATGTAAGGGAAGCACTAAACGCGACGGTAGTTTTGCTTTCTGAGTCGGCTTGCTCGTCGATATTTGTTTATGCTGCGGGACACTCACGCCCCCCGGAAACCGCAACAGTTTGTGCATTATGACGCTCCCCGGGAACTGCTCGCTGGTTTTTCGGATTGATTTTCTAGCTGAACTTCCACACGCGTTTCGCAGTACACCAGTGGTGCTTCAAGCGCTTTTTTAGGTGAAGGCCAATTCCAATGCTCAATATTTTTTGCGACAAGAATCATATCAATGCAATCCACTGGACAAGGCGGCACGCATAACTCACAGCCAGTACATTCACTTTCTATAACGGTATGCATTTGTTTGGCTGCACCAAGAATGGCATCCACAGGACACGCCTGAATGCATAGGGTACAACCAATGCAATCATTTTCATTAATGATCGCGATCGTTTTTGCTGCTTCTTCACCGTTTTCCGGGTTTAATGGCGTTGGCTCCCGATCGAGCAAATCGGCCAGCGCATTTATTGTCGCTTCACCTCCGGGTGGACATTGATTAATATCTGCTGCGTTATTTGCAATCGCTGTCGCATAAGGTCGGCATCCAGGAAAACCGCACTGACCACATTGGGTTTGCGGTAATAAGCTATCAATTTGCTCGACAAGAGGCTCTCCTTCCACTTTAAAACGTATTGACGCGTATCCAAGAAGAAGGCCAAAAACCAAAGCCAACAAACCAAGTACGAGTATTGCTGTTAACATGGGCTAAGCTTTTACCAATCCAGAAAAACCCATGAACGCCATCGACATAAGACCCGCGGTGATCAAGGCAATCGCCGGTCCGCGAAATACCACTGGCACATCTGCAACGGTAATACGTTCACGCATGGCAGCGAAAAGAATTAATACAAAAGAAAAACCAACAGATGCTCCAAAGCCATAAGCTGCCGATTCAAAAAAACCAAGTTCCGCTTGCACATTCAATAATGCAACACCTAATACCGCACAGTTTGTAGTAATCAATGGTAAATAAATACCCAGCACTTGATACAATAGCGGACTTGTTTTGTGCACCACCATTTCGGTTAGCTGCACAACAACGGCGATAACTAAAATGAATGTAATCGTACGCAAATACTCAAGCTCAAACGGCGCCAGTAAATAGGTATTTACCAGATAACTACATATGGATGACAGCGTTAATACAAACGTAGTCGCGAGCGCCATACCCGTAGCCGTCTCTAGTTTTTTCGATACACCCATGAACGGGCATAAACCCAGAAATTTAACCAATACAAAATTATTCACGAGCACAGTACTCACCAAGATAAGCAAGAACTCAGTCATAACCACTTCCTTTTTTATCTCTCAGCATCATGTCTCTTATTTAACTCTCATACCGGGTTCCGCGCCTTCATGTGGCTCTAAGATCCATAAATCCTTCCCACCAGGCCCAGCGGCAAGCACCATTCCTTCAGATACCCCAAACCGCATTTTACGCGGAGCAAGATTGGCCACCACTACCGTATGTTTGCCGACCAAATCCTGGGGTGAATAGGCAAGCTTAATGCCCGCAAAAACCTGGCGTGTAACGCCTCCAATATCGAGTTGAAGGCATAATAATTTATCTGCACCATCGACGGTTTCAGCGCTTATGATTTTTGCAATTCGTAGATCAATCTTTGAAAAATCGTTAAAGCTAACGGTCTCAGCAATCGGATCATCTGCAAGTACGGACGAAATATTCGCTGCCTTTTCCGCGCCTGCACCCATATCTTGCCTAGGCTCTGTTGACGCCTCATTAATCATCTTTTCTATTTGCTCAACATCTACTCGAGACATAAGGGGTTTAAATTTGTTGATTTTATGTGCCAGCAACGGATTTTGTACGCTAGACCAGTCAAGCACTCCGGCATTCAAAAAGTTTTCTGATTGTACCGCCATTTCAGGTAACACAGGTTTCAAATAAATGATCAATGCCCTAAAAAAATTGATACCTAAACTACAGATGGCTTGCAGCTCGATCTCTTTTCCGTCCTGTTTCGCGATAACCCATGGCTCTTTTTCATCGATATACTGATTTGCCCTATCAGCCAAAGCCATAATTTCACGAATGGCTCGACTATATTCTCTTTGCTCATAATAATTTGCGATATCATCACCTGCATCGGCAAATTCCTGGTACAAACCCTTTTCTGAGCATTCCGCAGACAATTGCCCGCCAAACCGTTTGTTGATAAATCCAGCACATCTGCTCGCAATATTAACGACTTTGCCCACTAAATCTGAATTAACGCGCGCTGCAAAATCTTCGAAGTTCAAATCCAGATCATCTATCCGATTATTTAACCGAGCCGCAAAGTAATACCTCAAATACTCAGGGTTTAGGTAGTTAAGATAGGTTTCGGCCTTAATAAATGTGCCTCGAGATTTCGACATTTTCTGTCCGTTGACGGTTAGAAAACCATGCACAAAAATCGCAGTAGGCTTGCGCAACCCAGCACCTTCTAACACCGCAGGCCAGAATAAAGCATGAAAACGTAATATGTCTTTACCGATAAAGTGGTAAACCTCGGCCTGACTATCTTTCGCCCAAAAACGCTCAAAATCTACCGCATGTTTATTACAAAAGTTTTTAAAACTTGCGAGATACCCAATGGGAGCATCCATCCAAACATAGAAATACTTACCCGGCGAACCCGGTATTTCAAAACCAAAATACGGTTCATCACGTGAAATATCCCAGTCTTGTAAACCCGCAGTAAACCACTCGTTGAGCTTGTGAGTGACTTCCGGTTGTAAGGTCGATACTGCAACACCGTCATTCCCGGTCCAGCTGCGTAACATGGCCGCAAAATCATTTAACTTAAAAAACAAGTGCTCTGCTTCTTTTTCAACCGGGGTTGCCCCCGACACCACCGAAACAGGGTTTTTTAAATCAATCGGAGAATAGGTAGCACCACATGCTTCACAGTTATCGCCATATTGATCCGGTGTACAGCATTTTGGGCACTCACCCTTCACAAAACGATCGGGCAAGAACATCCCTTTTTCGGGATCATAGGCTTGCTTAATAATGCGTGACTCAATATGTCCCGCGTCTTTTAAACGCAAATAAATAAGCTCAGCTAACTCTCGGTTTTCGGCGGAGTGCGTGGTATAGAAATTATCGAAACCGATGTTGAATCCCGCAAAATCCCGTTGATGCTCCGCATTAATTTTGGCAATTAATGCCTCAGGAGAAATCCCAAGCTTTTGCGCATGCAACATAATCGGGGTTCCATGAGCATCATCCGCACACACGTAATAACACGCATGTCCGTGCATTTTTTGAAACCGCACCCAGATGTCAGTTTGTATATACTCAACGAGATGCCCTAAATGAATAGACCCATTCGCATAAGGTAAGGCACTGGTTACTAGTATCTCTCGTTTGTTTTTTTGTGTGTTTTGATTCATTGCGTTTCCAACAAAATATTTCACATTTTTCACCCACTTACGCCACAATAGGCCATTGCCGAGCAAAGCGCGTGATTATATCAAATAAACACTCAACGTGCCGTCATGGTATTAGGAGCTTGTTAAGCCTAAATATAAAACCCGCAATAACACACTTTTTTAGTCAACTACTCACGCTTTACCAATTCATGTACAATACCATCTCTGTGGGAACTCGGTCGTGCTCATTAAACGCTCAAATCTTTAACGCCCATTGCTGGAGATCAGGCAATATTGAACTCAGAATCTAAAACCGGGTGAACGTGGAATGATTAATTGAGAGAGAGAATACAATGCCAACCGTATCAAAATTACAAATTGAAACAGAATTAAAAACCCTGATAGATCCTTATCTCGGCAAAGATCTGATTAATGCCGATGTCGTAAAACAAATAGAAATTAATAACAACGAGGTTAGCATAACCCTACAACTCGGCTTTCCGGCTAAAAATTACGCAAGTGATTTATCCAATAAGGTGAGTGCTTGCCTGAATAAAATCGACGGCATAGACAAAACAAAGGTCGACATTTCAACAAAAATTATTCGCCATGCAGCACTGCAAGGTGTGAAGCCATTATCCAAGGTTAAAAACATCATT
Organism: uncultured Ectothiorhodospiraceae bacterium; assembly: GCA_964636675.1. Classification (GTDB taxonomy): domain Bacteria; phylum Pseudomonadota; class Gammaproteobacteria; order S012-40; family S012-40; genus JALUUH01. The sequence goes on along the minus strand of CAZWUO010000137.1, from coordinate 420 downwards.
CCAATAGCATCTGGCAAAGGCGGCGTAGGCAAATCAACAACTGCGGTCAATCTCGCACTCGCACTTGCCAAAGATGGGGCTAACGTGGGTTTACTCGACGCGGATATCTACGGGCCAAGCCAACCAAGAATGTTAGGAATCAACCGTAAACCAGACTCTAAAGATGGAAAAACCATGGAGCCGTTGATGAGTCATGGCATCCAAGCCATGTCCATTGGCTTTCTTATCGACGAAGAAACTCCGATGATTTGGCGTGGCCCCATGGTCACCCAAGCCTTAGAACAATTGCTTAACGATACCAATTGGAACGATCTTGATTATCTCATTATAGACATGCCACCCGGCACCGGAGATATCCAATTATCGATGTCACAAAAAGTACCTATTAGCGGTGCAGTTATCGTTACCACGCCTCAGGAC
>CAZWUO010000136.1:0-10493 GCA_964636675.1 uncultured Ectothiorhodospiraceae bacterium | reverse complement strand
TCCCTCCCTCCTTGTACTACCTTGCACATTTGTGGGGGAGTTTTTTTAACTATACCCAGCGAAATTTCAGTCATTTTCTTGATGGTAAAAAAAAGCCGAGTAACTTATCTATGTGTCACACAGATAAGTTACTCGGCGAGGATTGCAATTTAGAGGGAAATTGCAATTTAAGGGAGGGTTGGGCTTTTCTAATACGTTAACCACATTCGCTTTTATTCTGCATCATAATATCCAAAATATAGTTTGGCAGACTGCAAAGTCGGTTAACTGATATCATTCATCTTGTTGTTTCAATCATATAAAACTTTCATTTTCTATTTCTTTAATAATGCATGTAGCGCGCCAATATTATATATTTCATGAATAACAATGGCTTGATGGTGTTTTCTATTTATTGGTAAATTAGTTGTGGTGGTTTTCTCATGGTTTTGGCGACAAATATTCAAACAAGTCCTAGGGCCTATTTTCAAATGAGTGCAAACAGGTCCTAAGAGAAGAATCAACATGCGAGCATCAAACACCGAAAAGTTAATTACTGCAGAAGCCATCTCTGCGTTGCAAGATATAAAGCATGCTATCGCAGGTGATGTTTATTCCACCAAGTTATGGCGTATGTTGTATGCGTCGGATGCATCGTTATATCAAGTATTGCCTTGGGGCGTCATCTGCCCAAAGTCAGAAAACGACTGCATCAAGATACGTGAAATAGCCGAGGCATATCGGATTCCACTCATTGCCCGTGGCGGCGGAACGAGTCTCGCGGGACAAGTCGTTGGAACGGGGTTTGTCGTAGATTTGTCGCGTTATATGAACCGAATTATTGCTATTGACGATACGACGCAACAAGCCGTTGTGGAGCCTGGTGTGGTGGTTAGTGTGCTTAATCAAGTCGCCGGGAAGCGTGGCCTCATGTTTGCCCCAGACCCATCGACGTTGACACGTGCCAACATAGGTGGACTCATTGGTAACAATGCTTGGGGGGCACACAGTCCACGTTATGGGGAAACGGTGGATAATATTATTTCGTTAAGAACGCTTATATCTAACGGCGAACAAGTCGAAGCAGCGTTATTTGGCGGCTTAAATCAAGCGCAATTAAGTGAGATTAAGCAGTCTGAGGGGCTTGTAGGAAATTTGTATAAAACTATTTTTAGTGAACTGGACAGCCAGCAAAAAAATATTCTAAAACACTCTCTAGCTAAAGAAGTACCTAATAATGTCGGTTATGCGCTGGATAAGTTACTCCGCCGGCAGCCGTGGAATCCACGCGGAGAACCCTTTAGCCTGGTGCCGTTAATTTGCGGCAGCGAAGGTAGCTTAGGCTTGATAACGCGGGCCACCGTTAAATTGGTCGCAAAACCCCAACAGCGTCTCATGCTCGTCGCGCACTTTGGTTCTTTAAACGCGGCATTATTGGCAACTCGGATGGCAAGAGATACCGGCGCGATGGCGATTGAGTTACTCGATGAAGTTTTAATATCTTTGATATCTCCTGGCTGGTTGGACAAAAGTGCAAAAGCCTTGCTGTTAATCGAGTGGCAAACTCTTGAGCTGCAGACCGAGCAAATGAATAATAAACAACGGCTAGCGTTATATGAAGTAGCCCGATCTTTGATTTCACATTATCAAAAAAATGTACTCGGCTTTCATTTTCCGTTGCTTGAAGACGCACAATTAGACGCGGCCTGGTTTACCCGACGTTCTGCTTTAGGATTGTTAATGGGTTTGCACCGTGAAAAAAAGGCAGTGACGTTTATTGAGGACAGCGCGGTTCCGGTTGAATCACTCGTTCCTTTTGTCGAACAAGTGCAAGTCATTATGGCTGCGCATAAAGTCGCTTGTGTTTATTATGGATCAGTTTCCAGAGGTTTGGTGCATTTGCGGCCCCTATTAAACTTAGCAGAACAGAGCGATAGAAAAAAGCTTCAGTTACTCATGGACGAAGTATTGTTGCTGCTTATAAAGTACGGTGGTTCGCTTTCCGCAAAACACGGCGATGGTCGTGCAAGGGGAGCTTATATCGCACAACAGATAGGAAGCGAACTGTATTCATCTCTGCGGAAAATTAAACAAGCGTTTGACCCGAATAATATTATGAATCCTGGGAAATTATTCGATTGTCCACCCATTGATAGCGATTTACGCGCGATGCGCACTCGTGAAACAAAACCGCGGCAAACTTTTTTTGATTGGTCACAAGAGGGCGGCTTAAATGCTGCCGTTGAAAAATGTAATGGTGCAGCGGTTTGTCGCCAACCATCCGGGACGGGTGCAATGTGTCCTTCTTATCAAACCACCTTACAAGAAAAAGACACAACGCGGGGGAGGGCAAATGTATTCCGCCAATTGTTATCGGATTCAACGCTAAAAAATGCGCTAGCAGACCAAGTATTACACGAAGTATTGGAGTTATGCCTGGCGTGTAAGTCGTGTATGTCAGAATGCCCAGCGTCGGTTAACATGGCGAGACTGAAGTCCGAGCATTTACAGCATTATTATAAACAACATTCAAAACCACTCATTGTTAAGTTCATCCAAAACCTAGAAGTTCTCAATAAGCTCGCAAGTCGATTTCCTCAGTTATCAAATGCAATGCTTGCGAGTCAAAAAATAAAATCACTTTTTGGAATAAGTCAGCAACGCGTATTACCAACACTCGCGTCACAACGTTTGAGCGAGTGGTTTAAGCAACACGCTACACGTTTTACAACAACAAAAAAACCAGACATTATCTTACTGAATAACGTCTTCTCAGAGTTTTATGATGTAGCAATCGCAAAGAAGGCCATCCTGAGTTTGGAAAAACTGGGTTACTGTGTAGGTTTGTCGCCCTTGTTTCCTTCGTTGCGGCTCGCACTCAGCCAAGGTTTGGTGGAACAAGCGAGTATTCGTTTATCTCAATCGATAGACTGGTTATACACAATGGCGAGTGATGGTGTAAACATGATAGGTTTAGAACCCTCAGAAGTATTAACGTATCGTGATGAAGCGAGTGCCTTATGTATGGAGCGACACACTAAAGAAAAAATAGCAATTATCGCGGATAAAGTATACCTGTTCGAAGAGTTTATCTGTCAGCATGGAAAACAGCGGATGACAACGTTAAAATTTCCTAAACATGAAACCCATTTCCTTATCCATATACACTGTCATCAAAGAGCTATCGCAGGCGTTGCGGCGATAAAAACATTTTTCGATTTATTTCCTGGTGTGCATATGAAACTAACATCTCCCGGATGTTGTGGCATGGCGGGTTTTTTTGGATACGCTAAACAAACATATAAATTATCAATGGATATTGGTGGCTTGACATTATTTCCTGCCATCGAAAAAACTCAACCAGAAACTGTGATTATTGCTCCGGGGTTTAGTTGTCGGCATCAAATAATGGATGGTACGGGCAGGCGGGCTTGGCATCCTGCGGAGGTGTTTTATCAAATGGTGGGCAATCCTTAATTTATTTTTTCATTGCATTATTGCAAATCGTAACCAGCAAGTTCTAAATAACCTCGACCAACGACTGAACTGTCATCACCCGTCTTGAAAACGTCTACTGCACCTTCCCAATAACGTGCAGAAAGTAGCATTTCTTGATTAGCTTGGATGGCTTTTATGTCAAATGCTAAGGCGTATTTTTTTATCTCCATGCGCCAGTGTATGGGATAACGAACCCCACTTTCTGGACTTTGCCAGGTATCGATCACGCTGAGTTGGACATCTGCACGTATGAGTGGCGTTGTTTCTCCGGTAAGCGCAACAATACTGCCTGAACTGTGCGAATCCATGGTGCCGTCTTTGCGGCGCAATTGGTAAAACATGATGTCTCTGCCATCATTTAGCTGCAAGGCAAACCAATCCCATCCCACTTGCTCTTTACCCAAAGCCGATGTTGACCATTCACGATCTAACCAACTTTCACCATTTACTGCAAACTCTTCATCCTTTATGCGGATGACACCTTGACTGTGTAGCCGGGTCAGAGAATAGTAATAAGAGGCATTCCCTGGTTCACTGCTTTTTTGGCTCAGACCTTTATTACCTTGCAATACGATCGGTTTGGTGCTGTTTAAGCTTAGCTGAATACGCACATCATTATCTTCGGCTTGTAAAATAAGCGGTAAAAATTCTTTGCCTTTGCTGGCGATGCGCCAATTTTCTAACCAGACTTTGAAGGGACTGAGCTGAGCACCCGATAAACCCAATGCCGCTCGAGAAAACTGTTCGAATCGATAAAATTGGCGGTTCTGCTGATCAGTCAATGCAAAATGTCCCATATAAATTTCCGCTGCGGCCCATTGTGATGTTCGGCTTATTTTTTGTGATGTTAAGCCTATACGAAACAAGGTTAACTGATATCCAAAACGACGACCAGATGCAGTGGCTAAATTTCCGGTAAAATACCACCATTCCGTTTTATAATCCGAATGCGCGCCGTGATCTTGCGGGAAACTAAACCTGCGTGGTAAAAGCACGCGCTTAAAACCTTCATCGTCACCACTCATGGCGCTGGATACATTGATGTTACGGGTGATATTTTTTTTATCGATATCCGGCCATAGGAGCCAGAGCAACATTACGCTAACAATCAAGATACCCATTATAGTGAATTTATTCATTGCGTAAGGCCAGCGCAGGAGAGGTATTCGCCATACGATAAGCAGGGTATAAACCTGCCAATATCGCGGCAATGAGGGCTAACAATAATGCGCTCATGATTTGCGAAAGATCAATCATCATCGTCATGCTCCAGCCAAATGAACGTTGGTTAATCACATGCACCAATATAATCGATAATAAAATACCGAGTGGTAACGAGATTAGGCCTACGATTAAACCGATTAAGCCGGTTTCTGCAATGACTAACTGCCTCAGTTCTCGCGGTGTTAAACCTATCGCGCGTAACATCGCAAGCTCGCGTGCACGTTCCAACTGCAAGGCCATTAAGGCGGAAAATATCCCCACAAAGGCGACGATAATCGTCAATAATCGTAACACTTCTGTTATCGCAAAAGTACGATCAAATACCACCAAGGTTGCTGCGCGAATGCCTTTTTTGGTATTGATTGATAACGGGGAATTTACCGGCAATAGTGCTCTTAAACGCGAGAGTACTAAGGCCTCGTCGGTATTATCCTGTAAATACACGCCAATGCTGCTCACTCCCTGGTCTTGCCAATAATGACGATAGTTCGCTAACGAAACCACCACTCGGCCGCGTTCCGAAGCGTAATCTGAATAAACACCTGCTATTTCGAACGCGCGTATTCCATACTGTGTCGGCAGTTGAATATCATCGCCAAGGGACAATTTTTTTCGATAAGCAAAGGGTTCTGAAATAATCACGGCATCTCGACGACTAAAATTTTCCCACGCAGTTATCGGTTCACCTTGGATGAAATTAAACGATTTCAAATTTTTTTCAGGGAGCTCAAAGGCCAGTAATTCAGTTTCTCCCTCCGCTGATTGCAGGATTGTTCTTCGTCCTTTAGACAAGGCCTTTACTTTTTCGAGTTGTAAAATATCATTAATCAACACGGGTGATAATGCAGTGAGAGTAACATGCCGGTCAATACTCGGAATCGAAAGATAAATATCTGCGCGCATGCTTTGCGTAATCCAGGTATCCACCGATGTTCGAAAGCTTTCGATCATGATCGTGATGCCTAAGGTGGTTGCTACCGCAACGGTTAAGGCCGCCATTGCAACCGAGGTGCGACTCAGTGAACGTGAGATACTGTGTACCGCCATGCGGCCTTTTAAGCCAAATAAATAGCCTAATATTGCACGTAGTGGTACGGTGATCCAAATCACGGCTTGGGGTACTAATAAGCTATAAGCAATGACTAATAAAAATAATGATACAAAACTCAGGATTAAGCTTTGAGTAAAAACAAATAATAAACTGATACTTAAAATGAGTAGCAATACACCTGATAATGTAAGACGAGGAAGTCGTTTATGCATGCCTAATTCGACATGCATTTTTTGCATAGATAGCTGGGGTGCTATATGCATGGCCTCACGTGCAGGTAATATCGCTGCCAAAGCCGTCGCTCCTATACCAAGTGTTACTCCTTTGACCAAGGAAAAAAAAGAAATACTCAGCGTGGCATTATCCACATCGACATATAAATTACTCACGGTTTGGGTCACTAGGCCTAATAACCCGTAGCCCAGAGCGATACCTAGAAGCAATCCTAATATCGTACCTATCACACCTAATAACAAGGCCTCAGTGTAGATGATCCAGGTTAATTCTTTTCCCGTTACGCCGAGTACCCGTAACACACCGAACATTTCACGTCGCTGTACCACCGAAAAACTCATGCCGTTATAAATAATAAACAAACCAACCATTAAAGCGAGCAAGCTCATGGCGCTAAGATTGGTGCGAAAAGCATTGGTCATTTGGGATAATGCGGTATGACTGCTGGTGGTCGATATAATCTGTGCTCCGCTAGGTAATGCCGTTGTTATCATCTGCAGTAAGCGCTGACCTTGGGTGTCGTCCGCGAGAATTAAATCGATACGACTGAGGCGTCCGTGAAATCCTAATGTTTCTTGCGCAGTGGCAATATCCATCAAGAGTAAATTTTCTAAGGCCTGAGAGGATTGCGCATGCGGAATGGGAAGATAAGCGATTAAGGTTAATTGTTGACTTCTTTCACCGAGTAATATTTTTAGTGGATCGCCCAATTGCAAACCGAGTTCATCGGCTCTGCTTTTAGCCATGAGTGCGGTTGCAGGCTCGGTGAGCAAACGGGTAAATGAATTATTCGAGTTATCTTCATTTGATGGATTTTCCCACGTCGTAAAACCGCGAAACGGGGCGTCTGAAAAGCTATCAATACCCATTAATTTGAATGCGTAACCCGGGTAATCTGGTGCCACGCCGTAACCTTCAATGATCGGTGTTGACTGCTTGATACCATGGGTTAAGCGCAGATCAAGATAGTATTTTTCAGGTATACCCGTGGGGCCACCGATAATTCGATGGGTGGTTTTCCCCGTTAGTACTTGGTTGGCTTGTTCGAAAGCACGCAAAGCGCTGGTATTGGCTAAGTCTATAGCGACTACCACCGCAACACCTAGCGCAATCCCGACAATAGACAAAATAATCAACCAAGGGTGATGTTTTATATGTCGATAACTTGCTAAGTAAATTGATTTAGTAGGCAGCATAGTGAAACCGTTTTTTAGGTTCAACTACGTTTTCCAGCTGAAACCTTAGGTGGTGCATAGCTGCCCATTATGAATGCTTAACTTGCGATTAGTAATGCTTGCGGTTTCTATGCTATGTGTAACCATTAATAACGATGCATTGGTTTTGCGCAACATTGAATCCAATAGGGTCAAAGTATGTTTACTGGTTTCGCTATCCAAATTCCCTGTTGGTTCATCCGCAAGAATCAGAATAGGTTCGTGGACTAATGCTCGCACAATCGCGACACGTTGTTGTTCTCCCCCCGATAAGGTTTGTGGAAAACGGCTTAGGAGGTGAATTAAACCCACTTCATTGAGCAAGTCTAAAGCATATTGTTTGTATTGCGGCGTGTTTTTTTGCATTAGCTCCAAGGGTAATAGTAAATTTTCTAACACCGTTAATGTGGGAATAAGATTGAAAAATTGAAAAATGAAGCCAATGTTTTTCCGCCGAAACAGGGTTCTGTCTGTTTCATTTAATGCGGTAATATCTTCACCTTTGATGTGGATTGTGCCTGCATCCGGTAAATCGATGCCGCTGATTAGGTTTAATAGCGTAGTCTTGCCGCAACCGCTACGCCCGAGTAATGCTACCCGTTCTGATGTTTGAAATTGCGCATTCAAGTCTCGATAAACGATATGTTCATGATAACGCTTTGCAATATCTCGTAAAATTATTAGCGGCTCAGGGTTTAAATTGTTATGCACAATGATTTAAACTCTTTCGTTCCAGCACTATTTTTCAGAGTTTCCGCTGAGCAGGTCTTTTAAGTTTGCAAAGGGGTTGGATGTGGCTATGTTTTCCTGTTGGTTTTTATTTCCAGTTGCTCCGCCGGCGTCGATGAGGCGTTGGTGTTCATTGTCATGACAGTAAAGACAAAGCAATTCCCAATTACTGCCATCTTCTGGGTTATTGTCATGGTTGTGGTCTCGGTGATGTACGGTAAGCTCAGAAAGGTTCTTGCGGGTGAATTCACGACAGCATCGGCCGCATATCCACGGATACATCTTGAGTGCGCGTTCGCGATATGATTTTGCGCGTTCTTCTTGATAACGACGACTCTCTGCAACAATTTTATCGAGTTTCGCCTTGGTCGCGTTGTCTTCTTTCATTTTCAAAGTTTCACATTTTCATTAGTTATATAGAAAACAGGCAGAAAATTTTCGATACCCTATTATAGGGTATATAGGATACGGGTATTTTTTCGATTTTTCTAGTCTTGAGGCTGGAGTAATTAATGCTCCGCCCAAGGACGCGTAAGGAATCTTTGATCAATTTTAGATCGAATGAAGGGTGAGTTAAATCTTTCAGATTGAAGCGTAAGCCGCAGGTAATCGCGGAATTATCGTCAAGATTTACAACCATAGAGTTGGAAAGTTTTAGGCAGCAGCTATCGGCTTATGAATCAAAGTTTTCCTAAGTGATTTGGGATGTTTTAATCACATGTGCCGCCTGAGCCGGTAAAAAATAATGATAGATAGGAGCGGAATGTAGCGGCTTATTCACGTCATATTTTATATCGTATAAGGCATAAAAACGTTTTGCATATTCTTTAGTCATTTCTTTGCGTGATACGATTTCCAGCAGTTTTCCATTTTTTATAATTTTATCGAGATTATTCCCCATGGCTTTGAGCTTTGCTTGGATTTCATCTGGGATGCTTTGGTTCGATTCAGGACGGGTGAAGACTTGCAGCAATAGTCCTGATGTGTAAGCGCCTGTTGGGGTCAAAATGGAAATACCATGCTCGACTAAGGCCTCCATGATTTCTTCGAGAGGTATTGCCTGCTTGCATCCGTTGATGATTTTTGTCGCACGCATCGCGAGATGATGCGCCGTATAGCCATAAACATGATTCCAGTGTTGGATGATTTGTTTTTTGTCATCAATATCGGATTGGTCGACAAATACTCGTAGTACTTGCCCATTGCTTAACATTTTGTAGACTGGAAAAGCATTCCATCCATCCGGAAACTGGTAATGAATTTCTTCGCTGACTTGACTGGCGACATAGCCATGTTCTTGAATGAGCAATTGCGAAACCTTGCGCGAATCTCCATTATTCTGGCTTGCACAGCGTATGGCGAGATGATCAAAGTGTACATTCCACGCCTTCTTTTCAGCGACTTCGAGTAATGCGATGTCTGCTTTGCTATTGAGCAAGGATTCAACACTTTTGATCGCACAATAGGTATCGAGACCTGATACAAAATCAGCGATTAATTTTATTTGATGGCTCAAAAGATCGTTGGCTGATTGGATAATAGTATTTAAGAAATCTTCGGCATAGGTGGAGATATTTTCTGTCGCTCCCGGTAAGTCTCGTTCAAAGCGACAGCTCTTGTGAGCGTCTAGGTAGGCGATTATCAATTCAGAGGAACATCGCACGTGCTCGAAAAATGAACTTGCTGTTGCCGGCGCAGTTTTAGCATTAAATGGAGTTAAGTCTAATGTTGCTGTGGTTTTAGCATTATGCTTGGCCTGAACTTTGGCATTTGATCCAGGTGTTGGGTTGAACGAATTGTCCTTATTGAGTAAATAAGTCACTAATTCGGCAGAAAAATTGAAACCAGATTCTCGCATGCTCTATTCCTTGTAAAAAAAGTAATCGTTTGGGTAAAGATTACTTTGGGTTAAGGCGTCTTTTACGCTTAGGAATGCAAGGTGTAAGCCCGTAGAGTTTAGGCTTTTAGTGTGCGTCAAAATAACCTTAATGGTGTACTCGCATAGGAGCGAAACCTTGAATATTAAAAGTGCGAATATTAAAACGGTATTGGTTTTGGGTGCCGGTAAAATTGGTTCATTGATTACTTGCTTATTGGCAGAGTCTGCTGATTACCGGGTCCACCTAGGTAGTCTGTATGTCGATGAGGCGGATAAATTAGTGAATGATTTAGGCGTGGATAACGTGGTTACTCAGTGCTTGGATGCACAGGATCGCGCAAGTTTATGTGACTATATGGAAAAATTTCCTTTTGATGCGGTTATTTCTAGTTTGCCCTTTTATTGCAATACCTTGGTCGCTGATTTATGTGCGGAATTGAGTCTTAATTATTTTGATTTAACCGAGGATGTCGAGGTTACTAAACACATCGAAAAAATCAGTCGCGATTTGAAAAATGTTTTCATGCCTCAATGTGGCTTAGCTCCGGGTTTTATTAGTATTGCCGCAAACCAATTAATGAATGATTTTGCAACAATTGATACGGTGAAAATGCGCGTAGGTGCGTTACCGATTAATCCGAATAATGTACTGAAATACTCTTTAACCTGGTCTACCGATGGATTG
>CAZWUO010000135.1:0-10495 GCA_964636675.1 uncultured Ectothiorhodospiraceae bacterium | reverse complement strand
CCATTTATCACCGAAGAAATTTGGCAACGTGTTGCACCCTTAGCGGGGAAAACAGGGGCCAGTATCATGTTAGAAAGTTTCCCCATCCAAGAAGAAGCATTGATTGACAGCGCTGCCATCGAGCAAATGGAATGGGTAAAGGAATTCATTCTCGGCATTCGAAAAATTCGCAGTGGTATGGATATCGCTCCGGGCAAACCATTGTCAATACTCCTGCAAAATGCATCCAGCAATGACAAATTATGGCTTGATGCCAATCGATTATTTTTGCAACGGCTCGCTAAATTGGAACAAATTGATTACGTAGATGAGCAAGCACCAGAAGCCGCTACGGCACTCGTAGGCAATATGCGCATCTTAATACCGCTCGCGGGATTAATTGATAAAGATGCAGAGATAGCGCGACTCGACAAAGAAATTTCTAAAATTGAAAAACTCGTCAACATGACTACAGGAAAACTGTCCAACGAAAAATTCGTTGCTAAGGCACCCGCTACCGTTGTTGCCAAGGAGAGGACTAAACTTGCCGGATTCCAAACATCTTTGGACAATCTCAATGAGCAGCGAAAACGCATTCGCAAAATGTAAGAAATAACAAAGGAGAGGCTTTGACAAAAATCGAATCCTTGCGAATACTGCCAAAGCCGTGCTATGAACCCTGTAAAAACTTATCGATTAAATACTAAGATTAAGTCATCTAGCGAGCTTAAACTGCGTTATTCTTTTATTCTTCAGGTGAAATAAAAAATAGTCTGCTGCCTAGACGTATACTGTAATCTCTAAATTACAAATTTAAAAGTATTATATTGAATCTTTATTCACTTTTTACGAAAAAAAATTTCTAAGATAAACCCTAACAAATCACATTCAGCCAGCATTCATTAAAGCACCACTAAAAAAGCTCTAAAGAGATTTTTTTTTCACTCCAGGATCAAAACATAACTCTACAAAAATACAACCTATTTCACTTTGAAAGGGTAAAACAATAATAGGAGCTTGCGAATTGTGTTTAAACACATGATCTTTTCCTAGAAATATTTTAGGTGTTGACATATCTATTTCGTAACCCAAGTCATCTAACTCAGATTTAGCACCGCCCGTTACAATATTAGTCAGCTCTCCGGCTAAGTCCGCAACCATTTCATCTATTTCTGTTGCTTTCGCTTGTAGAATTCTCTGCGTTAATTCCAATATCGTCGATTTTTCGAATGATATAGACATAGAGCCATTAACACTCGGGCCAGACATTGATATGACACCCGAAATATCCCCCAAAGCAGCTACCTGTGATTTCACATAAGGTTTTCCCGGGCGAGGTTCGAACTGAGCCATCATGCTAAAGGTGTTGACCATAGACCGCAATACTGGGTTTATAAACTCTGTATCCATCATTTATCAGTTCCAGATTAATATTATAAAAATTGAATACGCTGATTCATCGAGTGTCTACATCATGCTGCGATAATGGCTGTAAATAATGTAGTTACCAGAAACACAAGAAACACAAGAAACACCAAGCTTGTCGCAAAATAACTACACTTATTACCGCGCCCATTGCAATTATTTTTTCAAAACGCTTAGTGAAAGACATCCCTAGAATACATCATATACTTATCTTAGAACGTTCTGATTGAGACACGATAAGCTTTTGTTTTACAAACGCATTTCAATCGTGAAAAATAATCATTTGTTTTTTTGTATCGGCTGTGACTTGCAAAAAGTTTAATACCTAATTGTCCACTTATGATAAACCTTAGCGCGTACTGTCAATTGATATTATCGTGCTACTATTCTTTGCATAATTTCGCCGATAAAAAAAACCATAAAAAGAGTAAAATTAATATTAGAGTTTTTTCTAATCGACACTATAATAGTATGATAGAACGCAAAGATGACACAGTGAAATCAGAGAGTTCAGGGAGATCAAAATGGGTAAACGGATTGTAATTTGTTGTGATGGAACATGGAGTGAACCAAAAGAAAAAATCGACAAAAAAACGATTCCAACTAACGTCTTAAAACTTGTACGCGCAGTTTTACCAAAAGACATGCGTGATGATACGCATCAAATTGTTTTTTATGACCAAGGAGTAGGTACAGGCACTATTGGTTATATCGATAAATACGTAGGCGGCGGAACCGGCTTAGGTATTTCAAAGAATATTACTGACTGCTATCGATTCTTAGCAAATAATTATGTGAATGGAGATGAAATATTTTGCTTCGGATTTAGTCGCGGCGCCTATACTATTCGCTCACTCTGCGGATTAATCAATACTATTGGATTGCTCGAAAAAAAAGATCTTGAATTTTTAGCACTTGCTTATTCCTACTACCAGAAAAAACCCAACAAAAGATTAAACCATAAATACAACAATATTATTAAACAAGTTCAAACCATACAACCCACCGTGAAATTTCTTGGCACCTGGGAAACGGTTGGCTCACTGGGTGTTCCGACACCAATATTAGGTGCGCTCTCACGAAGATTATGGGTAGGATTTCATGATTCAATCTTAAGTCAAACTATTGAGAATGCCTATCAAGCACTTGCAATTGATGAAAGACGCGGAGCCTTCAAACCCGCAATATGGACAAAAAAACGCGGGCAAAATGAAGTCAAACAAGTTTGGTTTGCAGGAGTACATCGCAGTATTGGTGGCGGTTATACTGACACTGGGCTATCCGATATCGCGTTTCAATGGTTATGTGAATGCGCACAAAAAAATGGCCTAGCACTCAATGTAGAATATCTTGTAGAAAAATCCAAGCCTAACCCTTATGCTGAAATTGAAGATAACTATACCTTAGGCTACCAACTTTTAGAAAAACTTCGTGTACCTCCTTTCCTAAGAAAAATAGGCTCCGAGGAATGCATTGGAGAAATGATTCATGAGAGCGTCATAAAACGCATTAAGAATGAGTCATTAAACTACGCACCCCAAAATTTACTTTCTAGTCCTTCCACATTAACGGCTATCGACAACGAATCACCTACACCGGAATACATTACCATCAATGGTAAAATACTGCCTATCTTTAAATCCTCCGAAGGAAATTACAGCAACCCAAGTTCAGATGGATGTAAACGCAATACTCCACGCATACCTGCAAATGATGAAGTTGCAAGTATTATTCGCAACGGCGAAACGACAAACGTTTGCCAAGTCATCGATTTTAGCGAAGGAGGCGGTGCAAAACTGCGTTTAGCTGAAACATTAAAGCCGGGCGTTGAAATTCAATTAGAATCACCCTCCTTAGGCAAGCATAATGTCATCGTCATTTGGATTTCAGATGATATCGCGGGTGTTCAATTCGCTGCATAAATCTCATTCTCATCAAATTTGAACATCAATAAGGAAAGCGTAAAATATCATTCTCTTAAACATCGACTCTTTCTACAATGGTGTTTTTAGCACGCGTTTATGTTTAATAGGGAGGCTTAGCCTCCTAAAACGAAAAACCCGAATGCCAGATTAATATCTGCTGTTTAATCTGGCCCACCCCTCGCATACCTACACCATTAAAAATACTAAGGAGAAATTCGCGCGTGAAAGCATCTGACCTATTTGTACAATGCCTTGAAGAAGAAGGTATCGAGTATATCTTCGGCGTACCCGGCGAAGAAAACGCAGACTTTATGATCTCACTTGAAAAATCGACTCAGATAAAGTTTATCTTAACTCGGCATGAGCAAGGGGCTGCATTTATGGCGGAAGTCTACGGTCGTTTAACCGGACAACCCGCTGGCTGCCTTGGCACACTCGGACCTGGCGCCACCAATCTCATCACCGGCGTTGCCAACGCAAATATGGACAGAGCACCCATGTTGGTGATCACTGGCCAAGGCGCATCGACAAGACTGCATAAAGAGTCCCACCAAGTCATGGACGTGGTGGGAATGTTTAAGCCTGTTACTAAATGGGCACAAACGATATTACATCCCGATAATATCCCCGAGATAGTGCGCAAAGCCGTCCGTATTGCGCGCACAGAAAAGCCCGGTGCTTGCCTGATTGAGCTACCCGAAGATATTGCCAGCCAAGACGCAAAAACAACTCCAATCAACCCTATCCGGTTCCGCCGCTCAGTCCCCGACGATAAAGCGGTAGATGAAGCTTATCAACTGATAAAAAATGCGAAAAACCCCGTCATAATTGCCGGCAATGGCTGCATTAGAAGACGCGCCAGTTCGCAATTACGCGAACTTTGCGAACACACCGGCATCGGTGTCGTCAGTACCTTTATGGCTAAGGGCTGCGTTGATATGGATGCCGAATATTGCTTATATACCATCGGCTTACAATCCAAGGATATCATCGCGTTCGCGGTAGACGCAGCAGATGTTATTATCACCTTGGGCTACGACATGGTGGAATACCATCCCAGCTTGTGGAACGCGGGTTTTGATAAAACCATCATCCATGCAGACTTTCTGCCCGCCGAAATCGATGCAAATTATCACCCTCAAGTCGAACTGATTGGCGACTTAGCGCATACCCTATGGATGCTTAATCAACGCTCACAGAAAGACCGTATAAGCTTTGAATTGAATCAACATCTTGCTACGCGCACAACAATGCGCGAAGAACTTGAGCAATATAAAGACGACACCAGTGATTTGGTAAAACCACAAAAAGCCCTATGGGATGCGCGCACCGTGATGGGAGCAGAAGATATTCTGCTATCCGATGTTGGCGCACATAAAATGTGGGTTGCGCGACATTATCATTGCCATGAACCTAATACCTGTTTAATCCCAAATGGGTTTTGCTCGATGGGCTTCGCGCTACCCGGTGCAGTCGCCGCAAGCTTAGTCTATCCCCATAAAAAAATTCTAGTGGTGTGCGGCGACGCCGGCTTTTTAATGAACGTGCAAGAAATGGAAACCGCAGCCAGACTCAAGTCCAACATCGTCGTAATGGTTTGGGAAGATAATGAATATGGTTTAATCGCCTGGAAACAACAAGCGCAATTTGGTCACCATACAGAGCTGTCTTTTGGTAACCCAGAATGGAGTTCACTGGCCAAGGCTTTTGGCTGGCACTCGCATTTGATTCACAATAGCAAAGAACTAGAATCAACATTGCATACTGCATTTCAAGAAAAAGGACCAAGCTTAGTTGTCGTTCCCATCGATTACCGGGAAAATATGCTTCTCACAAAACGTCTGGGTAACATCATATGTCCCATTTGATAGCTGAACACTCGTATAAACTTTCGTGATAATATACCCGTAGCGATTGAGATTTAGGTAAATTTAAAACCCCAACCATAAAACATAGAGAAACCCCATGCCTACACACTATAAGCTACTCGTCCCTGGTGCTTCGCCAAGCAATAAACAACTCGAGGTTACCGCACCTTACGATGAAAAAATAATCGCGACCTTTGAAACGGCTGATAGTGTAACCGTAGAAAAAGCTTTAGCCACGGCGCATCAATTATTCCGTCATCGCACAAGCTGGCTACCAAAACATAAACGGATTGCGGTATTAGAAAAAGCGGCACAGATTATTGCAGGACGGATTGACGAGCTTGCAGCTCAAGCAGCTAATGAGGGCGGTAAACCCTTTAAAGATTCAAAAGTAGAAATCATTCGGGCAATTGACGGGCTAAAAAACTGTGCTGAATGTCTACGCTCAGAGACCGGAACTGAAATCCCCATGGGCATTAACCCCGCTTCAGAAAACAGAATCGCGTTTACCACGCTAGAACCAATCGGAGTCGTTGTCGCAGTAAGCGCATTTAATCACCCCTTTAATTTGATTGTACACCAAGTAGGCCCCGCTATCGCTGCTGGCTGTCCGGTGATCGTAAAACCTTCACAAGACACCCCCATCTCGTGTTATGCCTTGGTTTCTATTCTGCGTGCAGCAGGACTACCCGACGAATGGTGCCAAGCCTTGGTAACCAGTGATCGTGAGGTCTCGAGCAAATTGGTAACCGATGGACGAGTTGGTTTTTTTAGCTTTATTGGTAGCGCCACCGTCGGCTGGAACCTGCGCTCACAATTAGCACCAGGCACCCGCTGTGCACTAGAACATGGCGGCGTTGCTCCCGTTATTGTGGAGCCAGATGCCGACCTAGATGATGCCTTACCACTACTGGCTAAAGGAAGTTTCTATCACGCAGGTCAAGTCTGTGTATCGGTGCAGCGAATATTCTGCCACCAAAGTATCGCCGAAGAAGTTGGACACAAAATTGCCGCCCTTGGCAAAACAATGTCTGTGGGTGACCCAATATTGCCGTCAACGGATATAGGGCCATTGATCCGAACACGCGAAGTGGAGCGTATCCATGATTGGGTCAATGAGGCAATAGAACAAGGCGCTACCTTACTCGGCGGAGGCAAAAAAATTTCTGCGAGCTGCTACAGCCCCACCGTATTATACGAGCCTAACCAGCAATCAAAGGTCTCGCAACTCGAAGTATTCGGCCCTGTCGTCTGCATTTATAGCTATTCTTCCATTGAGCAAGCCATAACACTGGCCAATGCCCTACCCTATGCTTTCCAAGCCTCTGTTTTTACAAAAAACATTAACACTGCCTTGTACGTTACAAAACAACTCGAAGCGTCTGCGGTAATGATTAATGATTTCACCGCATTTCGCGTAGACTGGATGCCATTTGCCGGATTAAAACATTCAGGCTTAGGAGTGGGCGGCATTCCACACACCTTTCGAGACATGCAAATCGAAAAGCTCACGGTCATACGCTCAAAAAACGTGTAATTCGAATGGCTTAATCGATAAGTTTTTCACCCAAAAGTAAACGAGTAAAACCGAGTAGCCTTTGGTATATCAATTGCAGCTATGTTTATGCGTTAGCTATTAGAGGATATAGGCGGTGTTGCTGTCTTAACGCTTAGGAAAAAACAACACCAACGCCAAAGACTTCAGGTAACTCAGCCATCGTTATTTATAGTTTTTTCGTTTTTTGTAACCTTCCAGACTGGTTACATGAGGCTGGAGAATGCTCCACAACACTGTAATCTCTCCAAGTATTGCCAGCCTCATTTTTTTTTGCGCCGCAATAGCAACAATTTACACAAATATGCTGCAACTTTCTCAATTCTCTTCCACCACCCGCCCATTAACGTATACAATTCTTGCGTGATGCTGTAAACCTACTTACTTTGTAACCACAAAAATACCACGATGTAATAAATGAAATCGTTAGCTAATCAAGCCAAAACAAATCCCTATTTCCTCCATTTTGCGGATCCCGAATTGGAAACCCAATTCCGTGAAAGTCATGCTGAAAATACACTCAAACAAGTTCGGTGTGCGCTCATCCTTGCACTGATTGCATATATCAGCTTTTCGCTACTCGACTACCTATTACAAACCAAGCACGACATCAATGTATTTGTCGTTCGATTCACGATTGGCTTACCACTTTTTTTAATCCCACTGTATTTAAGTTATAAACCGGTTTATTGCAAACATATGCAATTACTCATTAGCACAGTGATCTACCTAGCCGGTATTAGTATTTTTTTTATTTCAACAGCGCATGAAGAGTCAATGGGTAATTTACGCCTAGCAGGCACCTTACTCCCTATATTCTGGGCTTATTTATTTTCGAGTTTACGCTTCACCTATGCCTTTTCCACCACCGCACTACTCATCTTAAGCTATGAATTGCTACTCATCTTTACGACTAACTATTCCACGCTCACTATCGTTAGTTACAATTTTTTACTGATTACCTGTACGCTGATAGGAATGTTTGGCGGATATACGATAGAAAAATCTTACCGTCGGGACTTTATAAAAAATCGCCTACTCGATGAAAAAGCCAATGAAAATGAAAAACTGCTACTCAATATATTTCCCCGACACATCGCAGAACAACTTAAATCAACCAACAATACTATTGCCGAGCAAATTGATGATGCCACCGTCATTTTTGCCGACCTCGTTGGTTTCACCAGCATCGCCAGCAAACAAACCGCAGAAAAAACAGTCGCCATGTTAAATGATATCTTCACTCGATTTGATTTATTAACCGAGCAATTTGGACTGGAGAAAATTAAAACGATTGGTGACGCGTATATGGCAGCAGGCATCCATCAAAAAAGACAGAATTCAGCAGAAAATAGTATTTTATTCGCTCAAGCCATGTTTAGTGCATTAACCGAATATAATCACCAACATAATACATCGTTGCAACTCCGCGTTGGCATCCACAGCGGGTCTATTATTGCGGGCGTCATCGGAAAAAAGAAGTTCATTTATGACCTCTGGGGAGATAATGTCAATATTGCCAGCAGAATGGAATCAACCGGTATTGATGGGTGCATTCAGGTTTCAGAAAATATATTTTTAAAAACCCATTCGGTGTTCACGTATGAAGACCGGGGTATGATTGATGTCAAAGGACGAGGAAAAATGCGGGCTTACATATTAAGAAAAAAAGAAGCATTGAAAAAATAAACCACAACATTCGTTACTTTTCTCTCCAGAGACATACCTTTCTACATGCGCGGCCCTGGGAATGTCTTCTTACAAATTAGATTTAATGACTCATATTTTTTGAAAAAACATTAATGACCACTACGCCTAAAATAATAAGCCCCATACCAATAATGGCGGGAATATCTGGAATTTCTTTATACAAAATAAAGGCAGCTAAACCAATCAATACAATCCCTAAACCAGACCAAATAGCATACGTAATTCCTATTGGGAGAGTTCTCAAAACCAACGTCAAAAAATAAAGTGCCACCAAAAATCCAGCAATAACGATCAAACTCGGAATAGGTTTAGTAAATTCTTCAGATGCTTTTAATGCACTTGTTGCTACGACCTCTGCAAGTATTGCTATCGCTAAATATAAGTATGCCACTGGCTTCTCCGGTATCTTTATAGGTGAAAATTTAGGTTAAAACCATTTATTTTTTGTATTCCATAAGTTCCACGGGAGCACCATTTACCTCTATAAATGCAACCCAAAGTCCACTGCTCGGAGAATTTGGCTGAATAATAATATTTTTACCTTGCAATTTAGCATCTAGGTTTTCGACGACGAATGCAACATGCGGAACCGTTTTTACCAATTCGGGGTATGGCGCGCCTTCCCAGTAGCGCTGCCACTGAATCCCATAAGGATTATTTTCATGGTTTGAAACAGTCATTTTCAAATGCGGCAGATCTATCTCGCCATCAAAGCCTCCGTTCACTGGAATACCTATATGATTAAATTTCATAAAAAACTCTCTTTTGCGTGTCGTCGATTAATATGATCATGCTACCGATGCACATTTTTACAGATCGACAAACATAAAAACGTAGCGCTCTCTTTCCTCAAAGTTGGTGGAGTCTCAAAATCAAAGACGCGCTTACAGAAAATGACCTTTCCAGCAACTAAAATCAATATCTTCACGTTTTCCTGTACTTGAGTCAAATCAATCGCAGCAATGAAAATTTTAGAAGTACCCATTCACTTGAAAAACCAGCTCTGCGTCACCATTATCCTAGATTCCGCAATTGACCACGATGAGGCATCGTTAAGCGGCGGATTCTAGGCTTATGCGTTCTATACTATTACATTGTAAAACATCAGGAACTAGTGCAATGACGAATACATTACCATGGGCGAACTGGAGAATTAGGCTTAAAAACTTCATAGAAGCTGCACGTTTCCAGCGTTTTATCATTAGCCTCATTTTACTCAATGCCGTCATTCTGGGTTTGCTTACTGATGCACACATCACTCAACTCATTGGTACAACTTTGGAGACGATAGATAGCATTATCATTGCTGTTTTTGTTATCGAAATTTGCTTGCGTTTAGCTGTGCATCGATGGGCCTTTTTTCGTGACCCGTGGAGTGTTTTTGATTTTTTAATCGTGAGCATTTCATTGATTCCTGCCTCTGGGCCATTTGAAGTTTTGCGTGCATTACGGGTACTACGAGTATTGCGTTTACTCACCATGGTACCCTCCATGCGCCGAGTCGTCGCAGGCATGATTAAAGCGATTCCTGGCTTGGGCTCGGTAGGCGCAATTATGAGCATCTTGTTTTATGTCGCTGCGGTCATGTCGACTAATTTATTCGGTGAGTCTTTTCCTGAATGGTTTGGTAGCTTAGGCGCCAGCGCTTACACTTTGTTCCAAATAATGACTTTGGAATCTTGGTCCATGGGTATAGTGCGTCCAGTAATGGAGATTCACCCGCATGCCTGGCTGTTTTTTCTTCCGTTTATTTTGATTGCAACATTTACCGTTTTAAATTTATTAATGGCTGTCATTGTTAATGCAGTACAAGAGGTACAACACCAGGAGTTGGAGCAAACTCAAAAACATATTGGTGAAAAAGTAAGCCAAGAAACATCATCTGTAAAACAAGAACTGGTGAACGTGCGTAATGAGTTACAGCAACTAAGATTATTATTGGAAAAAGACAGACGATAATTTTAATTGTTTTAAGAATGTATACCCGTGGCGTTATAGATTTAGGTTTTTAGTGTACGTCATATTCCTTTCAT
>CAZWUO010000134.1:6762-10507 GCA_964636675.1 uncultured Ectothiorhodospiraceae bacterium | reverse complement strand
ATTCTGCACTAATGATTCAAGGCACGACATCAGACGCCGGCAAGAGTACCTTGGTGACTGCGTTGTGTCGTATTCTCTATCGCAAGGGGATACGCGTCGCACCCTTTAAACCACAGAACATGGCATTAAACAGCGCGGTGGCGGAAAACGGCGGCGAAATTGGTCGCGCGCAAGTGGTGCAAGCCCAGGCCTGTGGTTTGTTACCCCATACCGATATGAATCCGGTATTATTAAAGCCAAACTCCGATATCGGTGCGCAGGTGATTATTAATGGGAAGGCCATCGGCAATCAAGATGCGGCAACCTATCACGCCTATAAACAACACGCAAAAACGGCAGTCATGGATGCTTATGCACGTTTGTGCAGTGCGTATACGACGGTGCTTATCGAAGGCGCAGGATCACCGGCAGAAATTAATTTAAGAGCGAATGATATCGCCAATATGGGCTTTGCCGAGTCCGCCGATTGCCCGGTCATCCTGATTGCTGATATCGATAAGGGGGGTGTGTTTGCGCATATTGTGGGTACCTTGGCCTTGCTGAGTGCCTCAGAGCAAGCGCGTATCAGGGGCTGGGTGATTAATCGATTTCGCGGTGATATTAAGCTCTTGCAAAGCGGACTCGATTGGTTAGAACAGCGTACGGGAAAGCCCGTGCTCGGTGTGATACCGTATATCCACGGGTTACATCTTGAAGCGGAAGATGCGCTGCCGCTTGCTGCTAGCGCAATCGAGAAAAACAAAAAAAGATTCAAAATCGTCGTCCCGGTTTTTCCGCGTATCAGCAATCATACCGATTTTGATCCACTGCGCTTTCACCCCAATGTTGTATTGAGTTATATCGCGCCCGAGCAAGCAATCCCGGCCTGCGATTTAATTATTCTTCCTGGCAGTAAGTCCGTATTAGCCGATCTTACGTGGTTGTACCAGCAAGGCTGGGATGCACAGATAAAAAAACATTTACGTTACGGGGGCAAGGTCATCGGTATTTGCGGTGGATATCAGATGCTCGGCAGACACGTGAGTGATCCCTTAGGCATTGAAGGAGACGCAGGCATTGTTGACGGACTGGGTTTGTTAAATATGCAAACACAATTGGCAAAAGAAAAGCAGTTAAAAAACATCAGCGGTGAACTGTATTTAGATAAAGCTCCTGTCACCGCTTATGAAATACACGCCGGCATTACCACCGGTGATGATCTCACACGTCCTGTGTTGCATACTTCATCCGGTGATGATGGAGCGATTAGCCCAGACAATGCCGTACTCGGTTGTTATGCACACGGTTTGTTTGAATCACCACAGGCTTGCAATGCATTACTGCGCTGGGCAGGTTTGCATGCAGCAACCGCGATCGACTATAAACAAATGCGAGAAACGCAAATTGATCGACTCGCCGATGTCGTCGAGAAAAATATAGATCTGGATCAGATAATGAAAATTTTACGACTTCCCAAACAACAGAGCTAAGCACAATGTCAATAACAGCACACGCAGGACCTGCGATGAAGACCTTGATCCTCGGCGGCATACGCTCGGGGAAAAGCCGACTGGCTGAAAAGCTGGCGCAACAAACTGGCAAAAAACTTATTTATATAGCGACGGCAACCGCCGCCGACCAGGAAATGCAAGCTCGCATCGAGCAACATCGGGCACAGCGAACCGATGACTGGATGGTTATCGAAGAAGCACATGCTATCGGGAAGGTGGTCGATCAATTCTCTGCTGCTGAAAATTGCATACTAATTGATTGTTTAACTTTATGGGTGACTAATTTATTAATGCATAAAAATCAAAATGAACTGCAACAGCAACGTGAAGCATTGTTAAACGCCGTGGTGAATTTTAAGGGGTGTTTATTGATGGTCGGTAACGAAACCAGCATGGGCATCATCCCGAATGGCGAATTAACCCGGCGTTTTGGGGATGCAGCGGGTACTTTGCATCAGACCCTCGCCCAGCAATGTGATCGTGTGGTATTAACGATCGCGGGTTTGCCGTTAGTCTTAAAAGGAGATAACTAAATGGAATGGCTTAATATTCCGGTACATAAACTTGATGTTATTGCCAGCGAGCAAGCGATGGCCAGACAGAAAATTTTAACCAAACCACCGGGTGCGCTGGGTCGTTTGGAATCACTAGCGATCGAGCTTGCGGCTATGCAAGCAACAGCAAGGCCCGAAATATCGGCGATTCAAATTACCCTATTCGCTGCTGATCATGGAATAGCCGAAGAAAAGGTATCTGCTTTTCCGCAAGCAGTAACTGCTGAGATGATACGTAATTTTTCGACCGGTGGAGCAGCTATTTGTGTGTTAGCACGTGAATTAAAGGCCGATCTTGAGGTGATTAATCTGGGTACAATACAGTCTTTAGAAGCATTAGATAATGTGACTGATTGCACACTGGCGGCGGGGACTAAGAATTTTCTACACCAGGCAGCAATGGATGAGCAGCAACTTGCACAAGCCATGAAAATTGGTCGGCAAACCGCCGAGCGGGTCAAAGCGGATGGCCAACATTTGTTTATCGGCGGTGAGATGGGCATAGGCAATACCAGTTCAGCAACGGCACTTGCCGCTGGATTATTAGATATGCCGGTCAAACAATTAGTTGGCGCGGGAACCGGCTTGGATCAAGAAGGCATGTTACATAAACAAGATGTGATTCAACGCGCGCTGGATTTTCATGCGCAACGGCTTGATACTCCACTGAAGATACTGCAAACCTTGGGTGGGTTTGAGATTGCAGCGTTAGTGGGTGCCTATATTCGATGTGCACAATTAGGTATTCCTGTATTGCTTGATGGTTTTATAAGCACTAGCGCCGCCTTACTTGCTGAGCGTATTTTACCGGGGGCAAAAGATTGGTTTTTATACGCACATCATTCGGTGGAACCCGGACATCGCTTGATTCTTGACACCTTGCAGGCACATCCTTTATTAAGTTTACAGCTGCGACTCGGCGAAGCCAGTGGTGCAGCGGTTGCGGTGCCATTACTCAAGCTAGCCTGTGCCTTACATAATGAAATGGCGACTTTTGAAGAAGCCAGCGTATCTGCTAAAATACCGGCTTAGCTTAGTAGAAGCTCAGCGTGCAAACATTTTTGAATGATGCGCAAATCGATTTATTGCGCCATGGTGAGACGGTCGCTGGTAAGGTATATCTTGGGGTGACGGATGCGCCGCTGAGTGCGCAAGGCTGGCAGCAAATGTGGCAAGCCGTCGATGGTCATGCAGAGTGGCAAAGCATCACTTCATCGCCATTAAAACGCTGTCGAGAATTTGCCGCACGACTGGCGAGCAAACTAAGCATTCCACTGACGATAGATGCGAGATTTCAAGAAATGGATTTTGGCGATTGGGATGGTCTTTCAGCCGATGATATATTAGCGAGTGATCCGGAGGGTTTAAGCCGATTTTGGCAAGACCCGCTGCAATATTCACCACCTAACGGAGAAACCTTATTAACGGTTAAACACCGCGTCATGGATGGTTGGCAAGAAGTTTTCGCAAAAAAACAACGTCAACTTCTTATTACCCATGGTGGCCCAATACGCATATTATTATGTGTCCAGCAACAGCTACCGATTGCGCAGTTAATGCATATCCCCGTTGCCCATGCTCAACTAAACGCCGTATTAAACCCAGTCGCAAACTCAATCCCGGTAACCAGTTCAATCCCTGTAACCAGTTCAATCCCGGTAACTAGTTCAATCCCGGTAACTAGTTCAATCCCGGTAACAA
>CAZWUO010000134.1:0-6662 GCA_964636675.1 uncultured Ectothiorhodospiraceae bacterium | reverse complement strand
AGTTCAATCCCGGTAACTAGTTCAATCCCGGTAACTAGTTCAATCCCGGTAACAAACTCAATCGTTATGCCAACCGAAAAAAAAATCAAGCAATGAAACAGGCCATGCTTTTTATAAAACCATTATTGATTGCATTGCAGTTTTTAACCAGAATTCCCGTTGTTTTTATCCAAAAACCTTCTGATCTCGAAATTGCCCGGTCGGTATTGTGTTATCCCATTATTGGTTTATTGATTGGCATTGTATTAACCGTCATCAATCAAAACTTATACGAAGTCTCTGATTTTTTACGCGCGGCTATTGTTGTGCTTGCCTGGGTGGTTATTACAGGTGCACTCCACATTGATGGGCTCGCCGATAGTGTTGATGCTTGGGTCGGCGGTTTAGGCGACAAAGAAAAAACGCTGGCCATAATGCAAGACCCTAACTGTGGCCCCATGGGCGTGGTCTCGATTGTTTTATTAATTCTGCTAAAGTTCGCGGTAGTCGCAAGCATACCTCAGGATAATATTTTGTTACTTATTTTTGTCCCGGTATTAGCTCGCTCAATTATTTTATTACTATTTTTAACCACTCCCTATGCCAGAGAAGAGGGAATCGCCTCAGAGTTTTTTGTGTTATTTTTGCATAAAGCAAATATCATCGTATTAGTTGGCGTTGCTCTTTTATCACTCGCGATATTCCAAGTGCAAGCGATGATCGTAGTCAGTATTATCGTATTGCTTTTTGCTTACTTGCGCTGGTTAATCATAAAACGCATTGGCGGATTCACCGGTGATACCGCAGGCGCGTTGATAGAAATAACCGAAATTGTAGCGCTTATTGTATTGGCTTTGATAATGCCGTTATAAGCAGTGGATTTTTGCGCACTTGAGCAGCGTTTGTTTTCTCATCCATCGCTTAACGATGCCTCATAGCGGTTAACTTCGGAATCTAGGATCATGATAAAACGCCATATCGAAGCGGAGTTACATAAGCTACTAAAAGAATATCCTGTTGTCATGTTGCTCGGGCCGCGGCAGGCAGAAAAAACAACGCTCGCTCGTAATGCATTGAATTCTTACGAATATTGCAATCTAGAGCATCCTGAAGTACGCCAATTTGCCATAGATGACCCCAAAGCTTTCCTCGCTCAATTTAAATCAAATATTATTCTTGATGAAATTCAACGTGTACCCGCGTTGCTCAGTTATATTCAAGTGATCGTCGATGAAAAACAATGTAATGGTCAATATGTATTAACTGGCTCCCATCAACTATCAAGTTCCACCTATAATACGAATATGTTAAAGGGCTTGAAAAAAATTCGCAAACTATCACCCCGCATTACGCAATCCTACCTCATTTATTCGGGTATGCCGTTAACCTTTAGTGAAAACACCCGCGCACTAAAATATGACCAGGTAGCACTTATGTTTCGTTAGGGCCTGATAACACACATTTGAAATCAAGATGATTTAAATAATAAAACGTAGAACGATGCTGAACATTAAAAATACAAGACCCACAACTTCACAAGCTCAATTTGCATTACGCACACCCTCCGTGGAAGCTGAGCTTATCAATATGCTATACCAGCAGGCGAATACTGCGTTAATCGGTGTTATCGCAACCGCTTCTGGCATTGCTGCGATTTTTTTTAACGAGATCTCGTGGTTAGTGCTCAGTATTTGGCTGATCGCTATTTATGCGCTCTCTTTTATTCGATATACCTTTACTAAAAAATTTAAAGCACAAGCTCTGGAGACGATCGACCATCTTCGTTGGGGCTGGTTGTTTACTTTTTTTGTATTTTTATCAGGGCTTAGCTGGGGAGCTGCGAGTATTGTTTTTTTTACCTCGGATAATTTACAACTGTTTAATATTTTAACCCTCATCATAATTACGCTATCAATTGGCTCACTGGCAGTGCTTTCGGCTTTTCCTGCTGCCTATTATCTTTTTGTCATACCCGCGATGGTGCCGATGATCTGGCGCTATCTTAATATTCAAGAGCAGTATTACATGGTTTTTGGACTATTGCTGATTGTTTTTTATCTATCCTTGTTTTCAATTGTACGCGTTAATCATCGCATGCTGCGTGATTCTGTTATTCTGCGTTTTGAAAACACAGGCCTTATTCATCAATTAACAGAAGAGAAAGAGAAAGCAGAGAAAGCCAATATTTCAAAAACAAAATTTCTTGCTTCTGCCAGCCATGATATGCGCCAGCCTTTGCATGCGATTGGTCTATTTCTCGGGGTGCTTGAAGACAGGGTCGAAAAACCCGGTGAAAAAATGATTGTGAAAAAAATAGCAAAGTCCACTAATGCACTGAATGATTTACTCGACTCTTTGCTCGATATTTCGAAGCTGGATGCCGGTGTTATTCAAACCGATACGGCGCCTTTTTCTATCAACGATTTATTTGATGCACTTGAAAATGAATTTAAGTCTATCGCCAATGAAAAAGGCCTAAAAATAAGTTTTGCAGCCACCCAGCAATGGGTTAACAGTGATTACCGGATCATCGAAAGAATTACTCGCAATTTAATCTCCAATGCAGTGCGTTATACGCATGTGGGAGGCATTGTTGTTGGCTGTAGACGATACCAGGGGCAAACACTGCTTGCAGTTTACGATACGGGAATCGGTATCGCCGCGGAGAATATGGAGGACATCTTTGGCGAATTTTATCAATTACATAATCCGGAAAGGGATCGATCTAAGGGACTTGGGCTCGGTTTAGCTATTGTTAAACGCATGGCTAAATTATTAGATATGCCTTTGTATATTAAATCGATACCGCGCCAGGGATCTGTGTTTGGCATCATTATGCACACCTATCCAAAGACTAAAAATGGCATGCTGCCCACCGTGACACTATCAGCATCAGAGACACGGTTTTTTGATGACAGTTGTATCCTGGTTATCGATGATGAAGCGGAAATTCGTGAAAGCCTCAGCGAGTTATTGCGTGGCTGGCATTGTCGTGTAATCAGCGCAGCCTCTGGCGTTGAGGCAATACATGTGTTGCAAAAGAATAATATCCAGCCAGATATTATTCTGGCTGACTATCGTTTACGTGATAATGAAACCGGCATCGAAGCTATCGGTAAAGTTCACTCTCTCTATTCCGCCGCAACAATACCCGCCATTATTATCACTGGAGACACCGCACCCGACCGTATTAGAGAAGCCAAGATGAGTGGCTATAAAATTCTTCACAAACCGGTGCATCCCCACGAACTCAGAGCACTGCTTGCTGAGATGTTAGCGTAACAGCCAACGTGTTAAACCAACCCCTGTTGAACGGCATGTTGCACAGCTTGAGTACGATTGCTCACATTGAACGTTTTTAAAATTGCCGCAACATGTGCGCGAACAGTTGATTCTGATAAATTCAAAACATGGGCGATTTCTTTATTCGATTTTCCTTTAGCCAATTGAGCAAGCACGTCATGCTGTCTTGGTGTTAATTTTTGTTGCATGTTTTCTCTATCCGTAAAATCACTAAGCATCTCTGTGGACTGTTTTTGCAATATCGCCGGAGGAATATAAACGCCGCCTGATATAACGAGCTGTAATGCGTGCAACATAATTTTAGCGGGTGAGGATTTTGGAATATAACCTCGCGCACCATGATGCAAGGCCTGCTCTACCATGCGGTAGTCTTCGGTACCTGAGAGCACAACCACAGAAGAATTGGGCAATTTTTTTCGGATGGCCAATAATGCATCCAGATAACGGATACCCGGCAAACCCAAATCCAACAAGATTAAATCAAAGTCGTCCTGCTCTTCCATAATACTTATTGCGGACTCATAACTCCCTGCTTCATGGGTTTCAATAGCGGCATTCAGTCCTTCAAGTAGCAGCAAAATACCATCCCGGAATAAGGCGTGGTCATCGATCAACAAAATTTTCATTGTGTATTCGTTTTTTTAATTAATGACTTATAGCCAAAAGGCCTAAGCTTTTTGGCTAATTGACAGATATTCAGGCTGCCATTAATACTGGCTTGTCAATGTGACGCTCAATTGGTTTTTTATACCAGGCGACACAACAAATCAGAGGTTCCCTAATATCATTTCTTCACTGTTGATTTTTTGATTAGGTGAAAATAAAAAGAAGCGAGAAGAGTATGCAAACGCTAAACAATTTACTAAGCATTACAATATTATTGCGTCACGCCTATTTGATAAGTCACCCCCGCAATTGAATCCTGCCCCCCTATCTTAATCCAAAGATTTCCATTCTCGTCTGACGTGGCCATACAACTTGTAGTTGAGACACTCTCACTCCAACTGAGACATTCAGCTGGCCAATAAAACTCAGCATTCGAATAAACACTTAGTCTAACCGAATCAGTTAGATCATTAAGATTGATAAAGTAATCGGCATTTGATTGCAATCCGGTTATTTGATAATAACTACTGCCCAGACTCGCACTGCCTGCATAAGGGAGCTGCGTATCATAAGCTAACGGCAATGGTTTAGATGAACTGCCCTCGGAAGCTTGTCCCACATAAAGTGCCGCGCTTATTTGATAAGTCACCCCCGCAATTGAATTCCGCCCCTCAATATTAAGCCAAAGACTTCCATCCCCGTCTGTCTTAGCCAAACATCGTGTTTCAGAACCACTCTTACCCCAGGCACCACATTCAATTGACGATGTAAACTCAGCATGTGAATAGACACTTAGCCAAACCGAATCAGTAATATCATTAAGATTGATCACATAATCTGTATTTGTTTGCAAACCGGTTATTTGATAATAACTGCTGCGGGGGTTCACACTGCCGGCATAAGGTAGCTGCGTATCAAAAGCCAATGGCAATGGTTGAGATAAACTACCTTCAGAAGCTGGCCCTACATAAAGTACCGCGCTTATTTGATAAGTTACACCCGCAATTGAATTCTGTCCCTCAATATCAAGCCAAAGATTTCCATCCCCGTCTGTCTTGGCCAAACATTGTGTTTCTGAGTCACCCGCACTCCAAGCATCACATTCGACGGGCCGTGAAAACTCAGCATTCGAATAGACACGCAAACTAACCGAGTTAGTGATGTCATTAAGATTGATCACATAATCGGTATTTGATTGCAAGCCGGTTATTTGATAATAACTGTTGCGTGGGCTCACACTGCCGGCATAAGGGAGCTGCGTATCGAAAGCTAGTGGCAATGGTTGAGATAAACTGCCCTCGGAAGCTTGCCCCACATAAAGTGTCGCGCTTATTTGATAAGTCACACCCGCAATTGAATTCCACCCCCCAATATTAAGCCAAAGATTTCCATCCCCGTCTGACGTGGCCATACAACGTGTTTCTGAATCACCCGCACCCCAATCATCACATTCGACGGGCCATGAAAACTCAGCATTCGAATAGACACGCAAACTAACCGAGTTAGTGATGTCACTAAGATTGATCACATAATCGGTATTTGATGCCAAGCCGGTTATTTGATAATAACTGCTGCGTGGGCTCACACTGCCGGCATAAGGTAGCTGCGTATCGAAAGCTAATGGCAATGGCTCAGATAAACTGCCCTCGGAAGCTAGTCCTGCATAAAGTGCCGCGCTGATTTGATAAGTTGCACCTGCAGTTGAATTCCACCCCCCTACATTAATCCAAAGATTTCCATCCTCGTCTGAACTGGCCAAACAACTCGTTTCTGAGACACTCCCACTAAAAGTACGACATTCAGCAACTGGCCATGAAAACTCAGCATTCGAATAGACACTTAGCACAACCGAATCGGTGATGCCATTAAGATGGGTAAAATAATCGGTATTTGGCGCCAAGCCTGTTATGTGATAGTAACTGTTGCGCAGACTTACACTTCCGGCGTGCGGTATCGCTGTTTCAAATGCTAAGCTCAACGGATTAGATAATGTGCCTTCGTCTGGCTCTCCATCATATGCTACGACACTTAATGTATAACTCACACCCGCCGCAGTAGCTGAACCTCCAGACACACGCACCCACAGCCTGCCTTCCGCATCAGAGCTAGCTAAACAATTTGCATTTTCAGACTCGGATCCCCAATCAGAGCACGCTGCCGGCGAAGAGAATTCATCATTGGAGAATACGTTGAGCGTCGTAACTGCAGTTAATTGCGTAAGACGGGTCATATAGTCGGTATTCGGTGATAACCCTGATACGAGGTAATAGCTGAACCGGGGATCGACTGATCCTGCGTACACTAGACTGCCAGAATCAAAAGATAATAGGACAGGTTCGCTCACCGAGCCTTCCGCCGGTACGCCGGTATACGCTTTTACGTTGAGCGCATATGTTGCACCTGCTTCGGTATTATAACCATAAACCTCAACCCAGAGCTTACCCGACGAATCCGCTGCTGCCCAACATGATCTGGTATCGCTACTAACACGCTGGGAGCTACATTGCCATCCGGCATATAGATTATCTGCGTAAACGGAAAAGCCTGTATCGTCGGTCATATTTTTCAGCGTGATACTGTAAAGGGTGTTAGGTATGAGGTTGGTCACTTTGTAATAGCTGGACT
This sequence comes from uncultured Ectothiorhodospiraceae bacterium, assembly GCA_964636675.1. Classification (GTDB taxonomy): domain Bacteria; phylum Pseudomonadota; class Gammaproteobacteria; order S012-40; family S012-40; genus JALUUH01. Next base: position 149 of record CAZWUO010000134.1, on the reverse strand, counting down.
GAGTATTTACCGCACCGTCGTAGGGAAGATCTTCGCTTGCAAACTCAAGCTCTACGGGATTTTTCCGGGAGCCGTCCCAGCTTGGCCCCACGTAGTCTGTAACATCAATGCGAAACTCAGCCCCTACCAAGGATTTCCCATTGACTACC
>CAZWUO010000133.1:0-10578 GCA_964636675.1 uncultured Ectothiorhodospiraceae bacterium | reverse complement strand
GGTCTCAATTTGGTTCATTATAAAACTGATGATGCATCCAAAGTTATTTGAAAGTAGTATGTTGGCAGCATTAGCTTTACTCATGTTGGCCATAAACAAGCCTGTAGATACAACGAGTATGGTGTTATTTTTTGGGTTTGCTGGGATGTTATTGCTCATTACATTAATCCAAGACTCGTATGGTATGGCTTATATGGATGAATTAACGGGGTTGCCTGGTCGAAGGGCATTAAAGAATACGCTAATGAGTATGGGCAAGTGTTACAGCGTCGCTATGCTCGATATCGATCATTTCAAAAAATTTAATGATGCACACGGGCATGATATTGGAGATCAGGTTTTACGCAAAGTGGCGGCCCAGATAGGCAAGGTGACGGGGGGTGGACGACCAGCGCGTTATGGAGGTGAGGAATTCACCATTGTCTTTCCGGGTAAAGATACAAAAGCAACAATCGAACATTTGGAAGTGGTGCGTCAGAATATCGAAAACGATTTATTTACTATTCGTGGCAAGGATAGGCCAAAAAAAGCGCCGGATGTTAACAAAAAATCACGCAAGACTTCAAACAAGCAGGTCAAAGTAACGGTGAGCATTGGAGTTGCAGAACGCAACGATAAGCTGATAACCACTGATGATGTAATGAAGGCTGCTGATAAGGCGCTTTACCGCGCCAAACGGAAAGGAAGAAATCAGGTCTGTAAATAACTGATCGAATTAGCTCGTAGTGTGAACTCTCATTCACGTTGCTGTACTAAACTTTCATTTTGCTAATAAGTGTGATGGATATCACACTTATTTAGCTCAGCTTTAGGTAAAAAGTCGTCGATTTCAACTCTAGCTTAGAAAAATTAGAGATGAAATTTGATGGTAGCAAGAAATTTTTTATTAGTTATTCTATTGAGTAGCATTAGTTTGTTATCACCAAAGGCAATTGCATGGGATTGGGATGATACCGCGATGGAAAGTTTATACATGGCGGCGCATATTGCGGACTGGGGGCAAACCCGTGATATTGCACAGCAGTGTGGGGAGGGGTCTTATGCAGAGACCAATCCTATTATTGGCAGATGTCCAAGCATCGGCAGAGTCAACAGTTATTTTTTTGCCACCGCGCTGTTACATGCGGGCGTGGCCAAGATGCTTCCAAAAAAATATCGGAGAATATTTCAAGCGGGAACCTTGGGAATGCAAATAGGATATATTTCGAATAACGCAAGTATTGGGCTTAAAGTCAATTTTTAAGGAAGCTCTGATTAATAGCAAGGCAGAGCATATATACCCGTGGCGTTATGCATTAATTTTAATAAGCACCACGGTTATATTGTCTTTTCCGCCTTTTTGTTTTGCTTTGTGTATTAAATTGTCTGCAATGCCATTGAGTTCATCTTTTTTTTGAAACGTTGAAAGTATGGACTGGTCATCAATAAGATCACTGAGACCATCCGAGCAAAGTAAAAAAACATCGTTAGGTTTCCATTTATCCGTGATGACATCGATCTCATTATCTTGCATATGACCTACTGCACGGTAGATGATACTTTTTGATTCATGGTCGACATTGCTTGATAATGAGGTATTTAACTCGGGCTTGAAATCGTTTAATGTTGGGTCATAGGTATGATCGGATGTGAGCTGTTTTATCGTGTTATTTCGAACCAGATAAGTGCGGCTATCGCCGATATGGCCAACAAGGTATTTATTGTCTTTAAAGGTTAATACATCAGCGGTGCATCCCATTCCTTTTGCATTTCTGTTAATACGCGAGTAATCACTAATATTTCGATTGGCTGATGCAAAACTTTGCACCAGTTTTTGTTCTGGGCTGGCCTTAACTTTTTCAAAAACGGCTTCGCTGCTTTTAACAAAAATATGGCTTGCAAGTTCACCTGCGGGTGCTCCGCCCATGCCATCTGCGACGACAAAATAAGGAATATCTTTGCGCACTAAAAAATCATCTTCGTTGTCATGGCGCATACGCCCGAGGTCTGTTTTACCGATTGCTTCAAAATTCATATATAGCAGTCCTGTTAGTTCTTTATTAGCCCATTCCTAGTTAAGTTATCTAGCGAGCGTAAACCGCGTTAAATGGAAACTCAAAATGCGTTGTTTTCATCTCACTGTCTCACTTAATCAGAGGCTCCCTAGATTTTTACTGGTCTGTAGATCAATTTAACTCGTTGGCTTCTGCCTCATGCACTCTGTGATCGTAAAGTATATAATTATTTTTAGTGACTGTTAACACACTAACATCATCAATCCAGTCGCCTAAGACATAGCGTGTGATGCTGCTGTCTTCAGAGCTTATCGTGTTGACTGAGGGTCGATGAGTATGTCCATGAATAAGCTGTGTTACTTGATGCGATTTACAATAGTCTTTTATGGTTGCTAAATTAGCATCCATAATAACTGCTGTTTTTTGCGCTGATTGCAAGACGCTTTCTTCACGTACATTTTTTGCTAATTCTATTCTTTGATTGATAGGTAATGCAAGAAATTCTTTTTGCCATATGGACTGACGAACCATTTGTCTAAATGCCATGTATTTATGATCGTCAGTGCACAGTAAATCACCGTGTAGAAGCAAGGTGGGAACGCCAAATAAATCAATGACCGTCGGGTCATGCAAAATTTTAAATCCCGTGAGCTTGGAAAATTTGTCACCAATTAGAAAATCTCGGTTGCCGGCAATAAAATACAGATTTAATCGTTGAGACAGTAATTTAAATGCTTGCAGTATTGGATGATATTCGGGATGAATGGCATCATCTCCAAGCCAAACTTCAAATAAATCACCCATTACGTAAATATCGGTGACATCTTTACCAATTTGCTTTAAATAGCTTAATAGTAATGCGCTGAGGTTTGGCTTGTCTGCGGATAAATGAATATCTGAGAAAAAAAGCTTAGACATTATTTATGGCAATATGCTTATTTTGCAGTCACCAAGGAGGCCTTTTCGATGATGACGGCGGTATGTGGAACATCTTTACCAAATGGCCCACCTGGCCCGGTTCTTAATTTTCGTATTTTATCGACGACATCCATTCCACTCACCACTTTGCCAAACACGGCGTATCCCCAGCCACGTGTGGTTTGTGCTCGAAAATCGAGAAAATTATTATCCACCACATTGATAAAAAATTGGCCGGAGGCTGAGTGAGGGTCTGAGGTTCTTGCCATGGCTACGGTTCCACGCGCGTTTTTCAGACGATTGTTTGCTTCGTTTTCGATTTCCGGTCTCGTCTTTTTCTTTTTGAAGTCTTGAGTAAAACCTCCACCTTGTACCATGAAGTTTGAAATGACGCGGTGAAAGATGGTTCCGTCGTAAAAACCACTGTTGACGTATTCGACAAAATTTGCCACCGTTTTGGGGGCTTTTTGATCATTTAGTTCAAGCATGATATCGCCCATATTGGTCTGCAATTTGACTTTTGTTAATGCAACTTCTGCAAAAACAGAAGGTATATATGTGAATAACAGAATGATTCCGAGTAATATACTTCGTATGCTTAATGACATTTTGGCTCCCTAAGTTTATCGGTACTTCAATCAAATACGCTGTAATATATAGGCTTTTAGTGATTAGAGGAAGAAAGATTATAAAACATAATTTGGGCTTAGCGGATTTATTATCTTGGACTCTAAGAGAGAATCAAAGGAATTGAGATCAAAAACGTTTAAACGAGTCATCCTGCTGTTATTTTGTGCAGGAGCAGTCTCTTTTGTTGTTTATTTGTACAGTCTTGACCAAAAAATACGGGAACTATTCGATGGCGCGAGATGGGAGGTACCTTCGCGGGTATACGCTAGGCCATTGGAACTTTACGCCGGAAAAGCACTGTCGCGATCTGCGCTACTGGCCGAATTGGCTTTATTGAATTTTCGAAAAGTAAAGCGTCTCAATACGCCGGGTGAATACTTTATAGACGGTAATAAGGTTATCGTATTCAGTCGTCAGTTTGTTTATCCGGATGGTGTGGAGCCGCAACAGATATTTCAAGTTTATTTTAAGCAAGCAAAAATAACCAAGATACTGGACAAAGATGGCAGGAAGTTCAAAAAACTGCTTCGCCTAGAGCCCGCTTTTATCGGAGGAATTTACCCGAAGAAGCTAGAAGATCGGGTCTTAGTTAATATCGATAAAGTGCCGGGTTTTTTACTTGAAACACTTATTGCGGTAGAAGATAGACAATTTTATTCGCATACTGGCGTGTCTTTTTTTTCAATTATGCGGGCGGCAATCGCCAATATAAAAGCGGGGTCAAGAGTACAAGGGGGGAGTACGCTCACTCAGCAGCTGGTAAAGAATTTTTTCTTGAGTAATGAAAAAACATTTATCCGCAAGATAAATGAAGCATTCATGGCGATTATTCTAGAAATTAGATATGCCAAAAAAGAAATCTTGGAAGCTTATTTAAACGAAGTTTATCTGGGACAACAAGGTCGCTTGGCAATTCATGGGTTTGGATTGGCAAGTTATTTCTATTTTGCAAAGCCTCTCGAGGAATTAAATAAGGGAGAAATAGCATTTCTCGTGGGGATCGTGAAAGGGCCGTCTTACTATGATCCGCGTAGGTTTCTAAGCCGGGCACAAGCAAGAAGAGATATCGTGCTTAATTCTCTGGCTGAGATTGGCATCTTAAGCCAGCAGGAAGCGGCTAAACACAGAGTTAATCCGATCAAAGTGCAGTCAAAAAAGACAACCGCTTTAGTGCTTTTCCCCGCATTCATGGACTTGGTTAAACGCCAACTAAAATCAGATTATCCCGAGGAAGTATTAAAAAGTGAAGGGCTGGTTATTTACACGGGTCTAGATCCGATATTGCAGAAAAATGTTGAAAAAACCCTGGCTAAGCAGTTAAAACGTTTGGATGGGATCGCCAACTCAAAAGATGATCCATTGCAGGCTGCTATTATCATCGCGGAAAAAGGTACCGGAGAAATTCAAGCGATTACGGGTAGTAGACTGCCAAAAACATTAGGTTTTAATCGAGCCTTGGATGCACAGCGTCCGATTGGTTCTTTGGTAAAGCCCGCTGTTTATTTAACGGCATTATCCAAGCCGGAAGCGTATAATCTGGTTTCTCTGGTGGATGACAGCAAGTATGTATACCAACCCGAGTTCGGGAAAGAATGGGTGCCGAACAATTATGACGGTCTTTTTCACGGGAAAGTACCCTTATTTTCAGCCTTGGCTTTATCGTATAATGTGGCTACCGTACGTTTAGGCATGGAGCTAGGTTTAGATAATGTCGTAACGACTTTAGAAAAACTGGGTGTTGTACTGGAGCGCGAAATTTACCCCTCTCTATTGCTCGGGGCATTAGAAATTACACCTTTGGAAGTGTTAAGAATGTATCATATTATTTCATCTGATGGGTTTGATACTCCATTGCAATCGATTCGCTGGGTAACGAGTTCTACCGGTGATGTTAAGAATAGATATCCTGTGCGTACGGTACAAGCATTGGAGCCAGAGTCTGCTTATCTGATTAAACAGGCACTTAATCAAGTGGTGTCACAAGGAACTGCAAAAAAATTACCTAGCCTGTTAAAGTCAGATGTGAGTGTCGCGGGTAAAACTGGGACAACCAATGATTTAAAAGACAGTTGGTTTGCTGGGTTCACTGCGAATAAAACCGCGGTTGTTTGGTTGGGCACGGATAAAAATGCGAGCACCGGATTAACCGGTTCAAGTGGTGCGATGCGTGTGTGGGCGGATATAATGAACCAGACGGATCTGCAAAGCATTGGTTTTACGCCGCCTGCCAATATCGTATTTGCGTCGATTAATGTTGAAAACGGTATGCGCTCAAAACGAAGCTGTGGCAGTGCTCTTATGATTCCTATTTATAAAGATTATTTACCTAAAAAAGAAAGCAGATGTTATTCAACGAATGGCAAAAAGCAGTTTTCTTTATGGTTGAAGAGATGATGAATAAGTTATTGATTTTATTGTTAATCGTTTTTCTAGCTTCTTGTGCCAGCCCAAGGCCCCAAGTATTTAAAAGTGGTAGTATTGCTGCAGAACCGGTAAATGAAGTGACTGGGGTAAATTATTTAATTGAAGAAATTGATATTGCAATACAGCAAAATAATTTTGCGAGGGCGGCGGAAATTGTCCAACGAGGTTTACGCATCACACCGGATAATGCCGTGTTATGGCAACGTTTTGCAGTTGTCGAATTTGAACAGGGTAACTATGCTCAGGCCGAGCAGAATGCATTAAGGTCTATCCGATTTTCCCCAAAAGATGATGAATTGATGGGAATGAATAATAATATTATAGCAGCGGCTAGGGAATTGTTAGAATAACTATTATTTTTTTCGATTTAAATATTATTATTGCGTTTTCTATCAATAAAAATAATCGCATCTTTTACCGCATTGCTGACTTTATCTTCGATTTCTTTGCTTTCTACAGGTGAAAGATAAAAGAGCATATCTATCGTATGGCAAACATATCTCGGTGGCAAATGATTCAGTGCCACGCACGCAACGTCCGCAAAGTATTCTTGGTTATTACTCCGTGGCTGGCCGAGCGTTCTTTTGATTTCATCGATAACTAGTCCTTCGTAGAAATTGTGAAAATTGTCGTAGCTCATTAATGTCTCCTGATACATAGCCAATATAGGGTTTCTATCCTGATACAAGCTTCGATAAAGTTTTATAAATATTACAATCATGGTAACGTTCCATTATATCTACGCCTTTAGTTTTTATGTCCTAGGTGTGTTGTAAATCAAAGCGTTTACACTCGGAAAAATCATTTGCACGTGAAGTCAGCGGAATAGAGCGTTATATGATAAAAAAACTGCCCTTAATTAAGCATGTAATGACTCCTTTTCCTTATTGGGTTAATGCAGGTTCTACTGTTGCTGATGCAAAAAAGTTGTTAGATGAGCATAATATTGGACATCTGCCGGTGAAGAAGGGAGAAGGTCATGGTACTGTTATGGGTATTATTGCAAAAAGTGATGTTCGAGTGACTGAAGAAGCTCAAAGCAAGGGGTTTGGTTTACCTATCGATACGCTGAGGGTGGCAGATATTTGCACACTTAAGCCGTATATCGTTGATGTATGTGAACCTTTACCGAATGTATTAGCGCATATGGCTAATTATCATATAGGCTCAGCTATTGTGACTAAAGAGGGTAGGCTTGCAGGTGTTTTCACCGCGCATGATGCGTGTCGAAGGTTTGCTGATTATTTAAATGATCAGTTTGCTACCCCAACGGGAAATGATGTGGCGTAGTATTTTCCAGATTATATTGTGTGAGACCTGGCAACAGACCCTAGTTAAACTTATTTTTGTTCCGAGATTCCCATAGACGATTTGCTTTTGCATGAGATTCTTGTTGACTCAATTCTTGATGCATCAATTTCAATACAATGGCGCTGGTTCCAATGATAGATGCTAATCCGTATTCATCATTGCTTGAGCCATTCCACACGGAGGTAAGCTGCAGAATATTCATATCGGTATTTTTTAGATGACGCGGCCCATTAAACATAGCGGGCCACTCTTCTTGTGTTAACTCGTTATTATGCACACTTTTTACGATAACTGAAGAATCAGGGTTACGTTCCGCTTCTCCGCCTTCCCCTTTGAATACAGCCAAATGTGATCGTTTAAGAAGTAAAGCAGCTTGTTGGTGGAGATCACTGTATGCGGGGTGAAATATTCCAACTATTTCGTGTTTAGCCTGTAGTGGATTTAACATGCGTGCAATCGTATGGACTGGAGAACGCAAACCTAATAAGGGTCTCATACCTATGATTTCATGAATAATTGGGTTGAAGCATTCCAGTGGTAGGTAGATAAAATGATGTTTGTTTAGATCAATGGCCGCCTTTTTTAAAGAAGTGCTCTCGTTTATTCCGAGCGCGGCTAAAGTTTCCCGCGTATATAATCGTCCTGCAGTGTGTCCTTCGGCACCGTGCATTAAAATTTTATATCCATGATCAGCGAGTAATAAGGCTGCAAGGATATACCAGGGGAGGTGTCTTCTTTTTCCCGCATAGGATGACCAGCTTACATCGATTGTTGGAAGCGTAGCAGGGCGTTCCATGGCGTCATTTATCGCATTGACAAACCCCGCGATTTCTTCAGGTGTTTCTTCTTTTACTCTCAAGAGCATTAAAAACGCTCCGAGTTGGCAAGCTTCGACTGCGTTTTGAAGAATCATTTGCATCGCCGAATAAGCTTCGGTTTGGGTCAATCCGCGCGAGCCGCGTTTGCCTTTTCCGAGGATTCTTAAGTAAGGCGCGAAGGGATGCTCAGTCATATGAAGGACGATAGGCGTTTAGTGAGTATGATGAGCTTAATCGATGTGATTGACTGTTCTAATATTAAATTTGTTTCTTTAGATACCTCAATAGCAGCTAATATATTTTTGTACTCTGACATAAATAAGCCTTATCTGTGTTCAAAAAATTGCATAATCTCATGCGAGGATCCACTTGTATTTTTGCTCTTTATGATCACATCTTCAAGCGTGTAGTTTTTTAGAACTTTATTAAACTGCTCCATTGCTTCGATTAAGACATTTTTTAATGCACACACGGGTAATACCGCACATGTTTGTTTCGAAGTTTCGTTGAGACATTCTACTAAATGGAAATTTGGCTCAGTGTGGTTGACGACATCTGCGATAACAATGTCTTTTGCAGGCATCGCGAGACGTATACCACCGCCCTTGCCGCGGGTGGATATTATGAAGCCCGTCTTTGATAAATTGTGCACAACTTTGACGAGGTGATTGCGTGAAATACTATAAAAATCAGCAATTTCACTAATAGTTACAGCCTTTTCTCCCGCTAAACCAAGAAATATCAGTGTTCTAAGAGAGTAGTCCGTATACATCGTGAGCTGCATATATATTCCTTAGCGTGACTTGCTTTTTGTGGGTTGATCTTATTTCAAGTTTATAAGCTGATGCTCATAAACAAAACATGTATTTAAAATACAGTATCTATTGACGGAAGAGGGTCTCGCCTATAACATGTATCTTGAATGCATTATATGCTGCGGAAATACACCTTGCTGCAGTATTTAGATTCTAAATGTGAAGTAAATATAGGAGTTAAGAAATTATGAGCCAGAGTTTGTTTGATCGCATCGGTGGCGAGGTCGCGGTTAACGCCGCAGTTGATATTTTTTATAGAAAGGTCTTAGCCGATGAGCGCATTAATCATTTTTTTGACAACGTGGATATGGAAAAGCAAGCTGCAAAGCAAAAAGGATTTTTAACCATGGTTTTTGGTGGGCCGAATAGCTATTCAGGGAAAGACATGCGAGACGGTCATGCTCACTTGGTAAAAAACGGTTTGAATGCTGAACATTTTGCTGCCGTTATGGAAAATTTGGGTGCTACGTTAAAAGAGTTAAACGTTCCTGATGACTTAATTGGTGAGGCTGCTGCTATCGCGGAAAGCACTCGAAATGATGTTTTGGGTCTCTAACGCGAATTTTTTTGCTATTTAGATATTGACGCCATGTCTGTGGTTCGGTTTGAAAATAATGATTACCTGAGTGCGCAAGGTGAGTCTTTGTTGGATTGCTTGCTGCGCCATGGCGTCAAAATTCCACATTCCTGTAACAGTGGGGTATGCCAAACATGTATGATGCGGGCTGTGAAAGGTCAGCCTAGCGCAATTTCACAGAGTTGTTTAAAAGAAGCTCAACGCTTGCAAGGCTATTTTTTAGCGTGCTCTTATATCCCAAATGCAGATATCGACGTTTTATTACCCGATTATGTTAGTCAGGAAAACGTAAGTGCCATCGTAGAAAATAAGAAGATGATTAATCGATTTGTGGTGCAACTATTTCTTAAGCCAAATGAGCGTTTTTTGTTCCATGCGGGCCAGTTTGTGAATTTATATAAGGAGGCTAGTGTTGCGCGAAGCTATTCTATCGCTAGCATGACAGACTCTGGTTTTGTTGAGCTTAATATTGCGGTAGTTCCACACGGCCAAGTGAGTACGTGGGTGTATGAAGAGTTGCAAATCGGTGATGAGGTCAACATAAGTAGACCTCTCGGTGATTGTTTCTATACCCATGGGGATTTAAATCAGTCTTTGTTACTTATAGCAACGGGAACGGGTTTGGCACCCTTAATGGGTATATTGCGGGATGCGCTAAGTGCAAACCACATCGGTGACATTTGGCTCTACCATGGTTCACGTACTGCAGATGGTTTGTATTACGTAAACAAATTAAATCAATATGAATCTTTTTATGAAAACTTTCACTATTTTCCCTGTGTGTCTGGTGGCTCGACTTCTGCTAAATTTCACCATGGAAGAGCGAACGAAATTGCTCTAGATCAGCATAAGGATCTAAAAAATTGGCGCGTTTTTGTATGTGGAAATGCGGCAATGGTTAAACAGACTAAGAAAAAATGCTACCTGGCGGGAGCCTCTTTAAATCATATATCCTCAGATTCTTTTCTTCACCCTGCGTAAATCTGGCATTCTAAGCTTGATCTGAGCTTCTTTATACCCGTGGCGTTTTAGTGTGCGTCATATTCCTTTCATGACGAGGCGAAATGACGCGTAATAGCCGGTCTATTGCA
>CAZWUO010000132.1:0-10583 GCA_964636675.1 uncultured Ectothiorhodospiraceae bacterium | reverse complement strand
CATCACTGATATTCCACTCGAAGGTGACGGAGTTATTGATTGTTGAATTATTTGGGGTCACAGTAAAAAGATGGATTTGCGGTGAATTATTCGGTGGTTCAGTGACTATTATATTAATGCTTTGCTGCACGGGTGGATTAACATCATCTGCAATAGTCAGGCGTACTTGATAATTTCCTGCTTGCATATATGTATGTGTCGGTGCGGAGCTGTTATTGCAATCGTTAATAATGTACTCGTCTGAGCCATCCTCATCGATATCCAGGCTACAGGTCAGTGCATCATTTTCTGCATCGTCAATCTTCCATTTAAATGTGATGGGTGAGCCGGTATCCGCATTACCTGGGTTTGCCTCAATACTTGAGATAATAGGCGCCGCATTCACGGATATTGTAATCGTATCGGTATGAGTGGCTCCATCGGTGTCCGCAACTTTTAGTGTAATCGTATGACTACCTGCGGAAAGTGCAGTGGAAATAGTTTCACCTATATCTAGTTGACCGTCTGTATTCGACGACCATTCGAGGCGAGTTCCGTCCAATATACCATCTTGCTTGTCCGAGCCTGTGCCAATGAAAGAAATGTTGCCGTCCTCAGGATGCACGCTACCGTTTATTGGTTGGGCGATGACGGCTACTGGGCTTGAATTGATGGCATCTTTGTTACTCGAATCATTTATTTCCTGGTCGCGGCATGCGATGAGAAAGAATGACAAAACAAGCGTAAACTGAATCCATTTGACTGACAGCATGATATTCCCTATTTTTTTCCATATTAGCTTTGTTGGCGAAAATCTTCCAGCTCTACGTTGCAAATGCTTTAATCAAGCTTGTAAGGCTTACTTCGAAGTTTTTTCACGTGCTACAAAGAATACGCCTGCAATAATCATTGCGCCGCCGACTGTTTGCAGTACGCCGATCGTTTCACCGAGTAGGAAGAATGCGAGGGTTATCGTGATAATCGGGCCGGTGGTTGCAATGATGGATGTGCGTGAAGCCCCGATGCGTGCAATGCCTTCTGCCATTAAGATTAATGGCAATACCGTTGAAAAGATGGCCATCGGGAGTATCAATGCATAGACTTCTAAGCTTTTATTGAACACGTCTAACCCGTGGACGGCAAAAGCGTGTGCCAGCGTAGCGCCCGAAGCGGCAAACATCGCGTAGGCGGTAAAGCGAATGGAGCCATGTTTTTTTATCGGTTTTACACTCGCGACGGTATAGATCGCGAAAGTAATGGCCGCTGCAAAAACCAATAATGAACCTTTAATCATATCGGCAGTGATTGCTGCGCTTTGCTCAATAAATACGACGATCACACCGCAATAACTAATGAGCAAAGCGAAAATAATGGCACGTGTTACTTCCGAGGGCCGAATGAATAAGCTGATTAATATCACAAAAGTGGGATATAAAAATAATATTAATCTTTCAAGGCTTGCTGGAATATATGCTAAGGCCGAAAAATCTAATATTGCGGACAAATAGAATCCAATAATACCCAGAAAGAGAAACAGAGGTAAATGGCTTAACGCAAATTGAGCACCTTGCTGTTTTTTATTGGCATAGACTAATAACAAAATGAAAAACGGTAATGCGAGTACCAAACGGATGGCCAGTATGCTGATGGCATCAATGTTGATGTCGGCCTGATAGGTCAGTTTAATAAATATCGCTTTCAGGGATAGTCCGAGAGTAGCGAGTAACACACATAGAATACCGACCATTAAGTCGTTATTTTTGATAGATCTTATTGATGAAATCATGAAACCCTTCTTTTATCGAAGTTATTGTAATGGGGTTTCATGAGGCTAATACAAAAAGGCCGTAGATGAGAACCCCGGCCTTTTCATTGCTTAACTAATTAATTTTAATTTTAATTTTAATTTATAGATAAAGCTAATATAGAAGTTAACAAAAGCCGCTGTGAAATGTCTTCCACCAGAGCAGATGTTTTAATGAATGTACTGAATTTGTTTGTGTTTTGATCATGGGTGCTATAGTGCTACGGCTTGAAGTGGCAAGTCAAGGGGTATTTTTTTATAATATTGAGCCGCTTTTGTCATGTAGGTGTTGGGAGGAAGATTGAATGTCTACACATAGCTACACATAACATAGGAACATTGTATAATACGGCGATTTTTAGCTTGGTCTTGATAAATGGGTGAGTGGCAAGATGGTTTTACAGATATTTTATAAGCTAACGGGCGTGGTTTGTTGGGTCGTATTAATGACGAGTATCGTTTTGCCCATCGTCAGTGCGGAAGATAAATTTGAAGGTGCTTTTTGGAGCAAAGGGAGTCATTTTCAGATAACGGGCGAAGTTGTGCCGATTGGTGAGGATGGAATACATGACCCAATGAATAATTCGGCCATGGGAGGATTACAGCCCCCGGTTGAAGCCATGCGCGATTTTCCACGCGATGGTGCAGGTTTGTTAGATTGGGTTCAAACATTGAAACAAGGGCATATTGCTCCGCGTTCAGATATTCTGGGGCAAGGCGAAGCGCTAAAGCCTTTAGATTTAGATATTGTTTTTACCGATACAGGTGCTATGCCTAATGTTTTGTTTCCCCATTGGCAGCATACGGAATGGCTCGCTTGTAAAAATTGTCATCCAGCCATTTTTGTGCAGAAAAAAGGCGCTAACCCAATTCAAATGAACGATATTCTGACTGGGAAATATTGTGGCTTATGCCATGGGAAAATTGCCTTTGCGCCGACTAAAAATTGTATGCGTTGTCATTCGGTGCCAAAGGCGGAGAAAAAGTAATACCTCATCGGGTAATGCTCCGTGTATTTGTTTCTTTTCTTTCGTTCAATCGAGTGCATCAACCCTCAATACGGTTGACGACGCACTAGGTTCAATGCTTAAACCTCTCTTTATGCGCTCTTCTACGGTGCGAGTATAGTCACGCCCTGAAATTAAATTGTTGCATAGATCTATGCGCGCCCTTCTTCGGTGCAAAACACTTCGATCTGAAGTGATACCTTAACCTGCTCAGTTAATAGGTTCATTGTTGGTAGTGCCGGGAAAAATATTATCCGCCTTAATGGCTGCTATACTGATAGCGGCTTGAGCGAATGGTTTTCTGATGTCCTCATGGTTGATGAGCATTGCATGTCTGGAGCGAAATAGATTGTTATGCTGGTCTAAAATATTTGAACGATCTGTTGAGAATGTTTTTAGTGGACACAAGGCTTGTTGCAGTCAGGGTTTTAGGTGCATTGTCAAATATATAGTAGTCAATTAGTGATTTCTTAAGGTATAAATACATCGGGGGAGAGGGTGTTATGAGTATTCTCATTGTTGATGATGGGCAGGAAGATCGTTACCTATTGAGGGTCGTACTAGAGAAGAAGGGATATGCAGTCATCGAGGCTGCTAATGGAGAAGAGGCCTTAGCTTGCGCTAAAGAAAAAAAACCTGAGCTGGTTGTGAGTGATATCTTAATGCCAGTTATGGATGGGTTTAAGCTTTGCCGTGCTTGGAAAGCAGATCCGGGTTTGTGCAGTATACCATTTGTTTTTTACACGGCGACTTATACCGAGTTTGTTGACAGAGAGCTGGCCCTCGATTTAGGCGCTGATCGATTTATTATTAAGCCGGCAGAATATGATTATCTTATTGATGAGTTTATGCAAACGATGCAGACCGGCACTATAGGTGACGAAAAATTGCAATCTCCGGCAATGAAAAATGAAGATTTTTATGCAAAATACAGTCAATCACTTGTGCGCAAACTGGAGCATAGTGTCGATGCTCTAAAATTTAAAAATATAATTTTACAAAAAAAAGAGGCTGAGTTACGTGAGTTAAATAGAGAATTGGAGTTGCGCTTAGATAACCATAATATAACAACCCATGCTGCGCCGCATGTGAGTGAGGAACGGTTTGACTTAGTCGCTAGGGGAAGCAGTAGTGGAATATGGGACTGGAATATCCAGACCGATGAAATCTATTATTCTACGCAATTTTGCAAGCTATTAGGCGTGGAGATTTGCAACGAATATGGGAAATCATTTTTTGGCAGTCGGATACATCCCGAGGATACCGAAACCGCAAAAAACGCCTTAATAATACATCTTCGAGACCGTAAACCTTTTGATATTGAATTACGTTTACAGACCAATCAAGATGGCTATCATTGGTTTCACGTTTGTGGGCAAGCGCTATGGGATAATAACAATAATAGGGCATTGCGTATGGCGGGTTCTATCAGCGATATTAACGCGCGCAAAAAAATCTATAAAAAACTACAACAAGCTCAGAAAATTGAAGCAATCGGTGAGTTAACCGGTGGCATAGCGCATGACTTCAATAATATTCTTGCGGCTGTTTTGGGCTATACCCAAATGTCAATTGAGCTTTGCTCAGAGTGTACAGATAACCGCAAATTGAATGGCTACTTGAATGAAATATTGTCCGCTGGAAATCGAGCGCGAGACTTGATTGCGCAGATGCTTGCGTATTTGCGTGGATGTGAAAATAAACCCCAGTTGTTGGAGGTTGTGCCGCAGGTTAAAGAAATTCTAAAAATGCTACGTGCTTCGATTCCAACAACAATAGAAATCATTTCTGATTTTGAAAAAAATATTCCAGCGATAATTTGCGATCCAGTTCATCTGCATCAGTTGGTGATTAATTTGTGTATTAATGCGCGGGATGCATTGGGTGGGCAGGGGACTATCAGTCTGCAGGTGTCAAAAGGGCATTATCTGCAAAAGCAATGCGCTTCATGTCACAAAATAGTGGGTAATGAATATCTTGAGCTTTCGGTTGCCGATGAGGCGGGTGGCATTAAAGCAGATTTAGTGCCTAAAATATTTAATACTTTTTTTACCACTAAAGAAGAAGGTAAAGGAACCGGCATGGGTTTGTCTATTGTGCAGAGTATTATGCACGAATATGGTGGGCATATTCTGTTAGATACGAAAGCAGAGAGAGGATCAACATTTCGTTTATTATTTCCTTATGTTAAACAAGAAAAGTCCAAGATCGCAGATGAAAATCAGTGTGTTGTTGAAGCTTTATTTGAGTGAGTATGGTTGGTTGTATTAGTTTAACGCGGTTTGACAGACATTCATTTGGCACTCCAACGGTGGCTCTATGATAAACATGCAGTCGGAAACAGCATTTGTTAAACGGTTGAGTTTAGCATTTAGCTGCTGATGTTTTATAGATAATTCTGATATTATTTTGGTGTCATACTGCTTGTTTGAATAGGCAAGATACGCGACTGGCCCGCCGCATGCTTTTTCCCCGATGGCTACTGATTGACATTGCCTGGAGTGTGTGCAATTTGCATCGCCAATAGCGGCTTTTAACTGCTTAAGTGTGAAATCTATTTCCTGCTTAACCTGAGTGATTGTGTTTTTTATTTGTGTGTTTTGTTGTAAATTGCTTTGGTCTGGCGCTGGTATAATGAGGCCGCCAGAGAGACTTTCGTTTTTAGTGGCATCTAATTCCAATGCATGTCCACTGCTTGCATGCAGTGCGATGAATACAATGATGCCATTTATGATTATTGATGTAGATCTATTTTTTTTCAAAATTTTCTCGCTATTTATTGATGTGTTGAGTGGGTTCTATATCTTGTAATATAAACGTTGCTATTTCTTCTATCGACATTGTGCTCGTATCCACATACGGAATGTTTTCGGCTTGATACAATGCCTCTACACTGCGTACTTCGTACTGGCATTGGCTAAGTTTTGCATAGTCGCTATCGGGACGTCTTTCACGCCGAATTTGCTGTAGTCTATTTGCATTTATTGATAGGCCAAATAACTTCTCTTTGAAATCCTTGAGCGCTTCAGGCAAATGCTCTGATTCAAGATCGTCTGTGTTTAATGGATAATTGGCCGCACGTATTCCATGGTTTAACGCAAGATAGAGGCAAGTAGGGGTTTTGCCCGTGCGCGAGACACCTATCAGAATAACATCTGCTTTGGCATAGTGTCGCGTCGTAATGCCGTCATCGTTATCCATCGAAAAATGTACCGTTTCAATACGGTCCTGGTAATTATCGAGCGCTCCCATGCCATGAGAAAGCCCCACATGTTGGGTCGCGGAAAGCCCCAAGTGAGTCTCTATGGGTTCGATGAAAATATCAAATAAATCAAATAAAAGTCCGTTACATTGTTGAATAATTTTACGTGACTCGGATGCGACTAAGGTACTAAATATAATAGGTCGGTTTGGCGCAGAATGGGAGATACTATCAATTTCCAGTGCGACTTGTGTTACTTTTTCAGGCGTATCTAAGTAGGGATGCCGTATGGTATTAAAATCTGCATTATCAAATTGGGTGAGCAGTGTGTTACCTAAGGTCTCGGCGGTTATTCCGGTACCATCGGATAAATAGAATACAGAATAAATGGCGTCGGTCACGATTTTCCCAAATGTAGCCAGGTTTTAACTACTGTATCGGGGTTTAATGAGATGCTCGAAATATTTTCATCCATTAGCCATTCTGCAAAATCCGGGTAATCAGAAGGACCCTGGCCACAAATTCCGATATATTTATTTTGTTCTTTGGCTGCGCTTATTGCCATGTGCAATAATTTTTTTACGGCATCATTGCGTTCATCAAAGAGTGAGGCTACGAGTCCGGAATCTCGATCCAGGCCTAAGGTTAATTGGGTTAGATCATTTGACCCAATGGAAAAGCCATCAAAAATTTCTAAAAATTCTTGGGCTAAAATAACGTTTGAGGGTATCTCGCACATCATGATAACCTTAAGATCGTTAACTCCACGTTTTAGGCCATTCTCTGCGAGTAGCGCGATGACTTTACGTGCTTCCTCGACGGTGCGGGTAAATGGAATCATGATTTGTACATTGCTTAAATGCATATCGTCGCGCACGTGTTTTATGGCCTTACATTCTAATTCAAAACAAGGCCGAAAAGACGTAGAAATATAGCGTGACGCACCGCGAAACCCAAGCATTGGATTTTCTTCTTGGGGCTCGTATTGATCACCTGCGAATAGATTGGAGTATTCATTCGATTTAAAGTCTGACATCCGAATAATAACGGGTTTTGGGTGAAATGCAGCGGCCAAGGTTGCGATTCCTTCCGTTAATTTTTCGATATAGAAACTGATGGGATCGGCATAACCCGCACATCGTCTGTCGATCTCATGTTTTATTTCATCCGTTTGTTGCGCATATTCGATAAGTGCTTTGGGATGAATGCCAATGGTATTGTTGATCAGAAACTCTAAACGCGCCAGGCCTACTCCTTTGTTAGGTAAATTAGCGAATTGAAAAGCGCGATCAGGATTGCCGATGTTTAGCATGATGTCAATTGGTAGCTCAGGCATGGTGCCAGCATTCGTTCGAGTGACTTGATAATTCAATTTTCCCGCATAGACATTACCGGTGTCGCCTTCGGCACACGAGACGGTAACGTTTTGCTCATTTTGTAATAACTCAGTGGCATTGCCACAACCTACAATCGCGGGGATTCCTAATTCGCGAGCGATAATGGCTGCGTGACATGTTCTGCCGCCACGGTTAGTGACAATTGCAGCGGCGCGTTGCATGATAGGTTCCCAGTCCGGGTCGGTCATGTCCGTCACTAATACATCACCGCTATTGACTTGGTGCATGTCTTTTATATCGAGAATATTGCGCACGGTGCCGCTGCCAATGCGCTGGCCTATGGCGCGTCCGGTACAAATAATTTTACCGCTTTCTTGTAATTCAAAGCGCTCGATGTCAGTACTGATATTCTGGCTTTCAACTGTTTCGGGGCGTGCTTGAACGATGTATAGTTTGTTGTCTAATCCGTCGAGCGCCCATTCAATATCCATTGGTCGACCGTAATGCTGTTCAATGGTGAGCGCAATTTTTGCGAGTTCATGTATTTTTTCATCACTAATGCAAAAACGTATTCGGTCTTCGGGGGTGACAGCAAGCGTTTTTACAAGGTCGTCGCTGGAGTCGTCACTGTAAACCATTTTGATGGCTTTACTACCGCAGGTTCTGCGCAAAATAGCGGGGATGTTCTTGGTCAAATTGGGTTTATAGACATAAAATTCGTCGGGATTAACCGCTCCCTGTACCACGGTTTCACCGAGACCATAGGCACCGGTAATGAATATGGCATCGCGGAATCCTGATTCGGTGTCTAAGGTGAAAATGACCCCGCTCGCGCCAAGATCGCTGCGTACCATGCGCTGAATACCGGCTGATAACGCGACTTCAGTGTGCTTGAATTTACGATGGGTTCGATAAGATATCGCGCGATCATTATACAGTGATGCAAACACTTTTTTCACCGCGAGCAGAATATTTTCTGCGCCGCTTACATTCAAAAATGTTTCTTGTTGACCTGCAAACGAGGCATCAGGCAGATCTTCTGCGGTTGCCGATGATCTTACTGCGACAGTAGTATCTGCCGAGCTTGCCATTTCCTCATAAGCCAATCGAATATCATCTTCGAGTTCTTTCCGAAGAGGGGTGTCAATAATCCATTGGCGTATTTCTTTGCCAGCTTTACTCAGTGCGTTAACATCGTCAATATCGAGGCTTGCTAAGCGTTGTTCAATACGTTGATCCAAATTATCTTGGCTTAGAAAATCGCGATAGGCTTGCGCCGTGGTAGCAAAGCCATCTGGCACGCTAACACCGGATTGACAAAGCCCTTGAACCATTTCCCCAAGGGATGCATTTTTTCCACCGACGATGGAGACGTCATTCATGCCCAGGTTTTTAAACCAAATGATTGTTTTGTAATCCATGCCTACACCCCATAATAATTACGCTGACGTTGAGTGACAATCAAAGCAAATAGTGTGCAGCTTCAATATATCAGGTCTGTATCCGTTGTGGTGAGATTATTAGCGTTTCAACCTAGAATCCGTATATGGACGACATGCAGACGACTGTATGGATGCAGGAGGTAGAACACCAAAAGTAGGCGCTTTTAGGCGACGCATGGAGCAGTTGTCGAGTGCGCTTATAAGTGTGAAGAGAGGCGGAATAGCCCGCTATTGCAACGATTCGCAACGCAGCCAGACTGCTATATTCGATGCGCTGTTTATCTTCTGGCCAATCGCCGTATAAATGATATCCAAACGCACCAATGTACTTGGCCGCGTTAGGATCCGCCATGATAATGTCTAACCTCTCTCGAGCAAACTTGGCATTAAGATCGTCGGGTGCGATAATCTGAGTAGCAAAACCTTGGGCCTCCAACTTCGAGCCAAGTAATTTAATCACATCCCGAAGATACGCTCCAGACCAATACCCACCGCGTTCATAGCCTGGCTCATTCATAATGGAATAGAAGGGTAGCTCTACCCCCTGGTCACGCCAACGGCGAATGATCGCCATTGCCCACTCGACATATTCTTCGGGATTCGCTTCGGTCATCCAGTCTTCTATTTCTATGGGTGACAGAAAATAATTTGTGACACCACGTGATCGCGCTCGTTTCACAATGTCAATGAGTGCATCATTTTTTTTCCACTCAAAATTAAACTTGGATAAATCGGTATCGCTGGGGTCATTGTTATCGTTAATTTCCTCGATACTTTCGTCGGTTGCTGGGTGTACACGCGTGAGTCCTAAATCAACGTACAGCTTATCTAGGATTTCGTCTTCCTGCGCAGGCGTCATCGTTGTATTTGCTCGCCGAGTCGTTTGGTTAAAATTATTAAACACATGAGGATCATCAAATACCCGTATTGTCGTACCAAACCCTTCCATCATTTGATACAATGGGCAAGGTTATGATGCCATCGCTGTTCACTGCATTCACATCAATGGCGACATTAACAGGGGTGCCAGATACCCCGGCTTCGGATACCAGGGTATAATTGACCCGGAGTGTCGAAATATCGATGCCGGATTTAGCGTCCGCGACGCCAATAGTCCAGTCACTCAGCGTATCGTTATCGCCACGTTTTGGTATAAACACATTAATGATGGGTAATTGGTTATCGTCAGTGTAGCCAAATCCATCGGTGTTGGGGAAGTTGATCGGGCTTCCTAAGTCAACCCATCGAGCAAGGGTTCGTTTCTCTGTATCGCTTAAGTTCAAGCCGGGGTGATTATCAGGGTAGTCCACATCCCCCCACTGATGCGTGAGTCATTATCATCGACACCCGCGATATTACGTATGGGCGCGGCTTTACCCGCTTGAGTAGATGCAAACGACAAAGTCGGAATTGAATGAGCATGACAACCACCGCAGTCGGTTCGGTTTCCCCCCGGTTTTAATGCTCGCCAAGTCAATTCGCTGATGATTGTCATGCCATTTCGATCAAGCGTCTGGATAAAAAATGGCGTGTCTGCCGGAATTTTTGCGATCCAGGAGCTGTCTGGGTTGCCTTGGGTATCGCTTGTTCCTTTATGTGTTAGAGGGAACCCCGCAAGCACTTCCCAGCGCTCGTTATGCAAAGAACCGTATCGGGCGACAACGTCTCGGATTCTATCATCATCTAAAAATCGCGATATTTTGTCCCACGCAGCTCTATACCCGTGGCGTTATAGATTTAGGTTTTTAGTGTACGTCATATTCCTTTCATGACGAGGCGAAATGACGCGTAATAGCCAGTCTATTGCAAGGA
>CAZWUO010000131.1:0-10641 GCA_964636675.1 uncultured Ectothiorhodospiraceae bacterium | reverse complement strand
GCGCGACTAAAGCAATCAACAATGAGGCAGCATCACTGAAATTGTGCAAGGCATCAGCAATCAAGGCCAGACTGCCGGAGAGAATACCACCAACGACCTGGGCCAGGGTTAGTAGCATATTAATGCTAATGGCGAATATTAAACGCCGATCGTTCATGTTTTCTGTCGCGTGATGGTGGTGTTCATGCCCCATCGTGGTAATACTCCTTTAACCTAGAATCCGCAATTGACCGCTAATCTCGTGACATAACTCACTGAAATGCCAGAGTTAACGACTGAATCAAGCTTTCATCCTGGAGGTGAGTCCCGCTACGCGCCGAATTGCACACTTCAACTCGTCCAACTGCGGATTCTAGGTTAACCGGTTCCCACGGCCCTCCGTGGGAACCCAGACGAAATTTCAATAAGCAACAATCGATATTCCCACGCGACTATTTTCCCGCGCAATTATTCAAAGCAGGTAAGCATATTTTCCTCAGGCTTGGACTTTGCCCTTGGAAAACCAAGCAAACAAGCTCGGCAATACAAACAAGGTTAAAAAGGTGGCGGTTAACAATCCACCCACGATCACCGTGGCCAAGGGTTTTTGAATCTCGGCCCCTACCCCGGTTGACAATAACATGGGGATTAAACCTAAGGCGGAGGTGATAGCCGTCATCAATACGGGGCGTAAGCGTGAAACCGCTCCGTCGAACACGGCATCAGCAACCGACAGGCCATCGCTAATCCGCTGGTTAATGCTTTCCACCATCACCACACCATTGAGTACCGCGACCCCAAACAAGGTGATAAAACCAATGGAACTGGGTACCGATAGATACTGACCAGAAAAATACAGCGCAAACACACCACCGATGACAGCTAACGGCACGTTGAGCAAAATCAACATCGCCTGGCCCATAGAATTGAATGCAAAATAAAGCAACAAAGCAATCAAGGCAATGGAGATAGGCACCACGGTGCTGAGGCGTTTTTGCGCACGCTGCTGATTTTCAAACTGGCCGCCAATATCCACCGAATAACCGGGTGGCAGCTCTACTTGCTGCTCAATGGCTTGGCGGATATCCGCAACCACATTGCCCATATCTCGCCCTTGCACATTGGCTTGAATCACCACCCGACGCTGCACGTCGTCGCGACGCACCTGCGGGGGACCCGACTCAATACTGATTTGTGCCACATCCCCGAGGCGCACCCATGCCCCTGTGGGCGATTGCAGACGCAAATCGGCGATAGTGTCCGGATTAGAACGAAAAGACTCCGCCAAACGCACATAGATGTCATAACGTTCGTTGCCTTTGATGATTTGCCCGGCCGCTCGACCACCCAAACCATCGCGCACTACGGCCATGACATCACCCACAGCTAAACCAAAACGCGACAGCTGGTCTCGATTAGGGCGCACGACTAACTGGGCTTCCCCGGCGATTTGCTCCATGGCGACATCTCGTGCACCAGCAACACTTTGTATCGCTTGCTCTATCGCTTTGCCTTTTTCTGCCAACACGGCCAAGTCCGGCCCAAAGAGTTTAATCGCCAACTGCGCTTTGACGCCCGATAACAACTCATCGACACGCGTCGCAATGGGCTGCGAAAAGTTCAGCAGTAAACCCGGATGTTGCTCCAGTTTTTGCTCCATTAAACTTTGCAAGGCTTGCCGGTTATCTGCGCTGATCCATTCATTAACCGGTTTTAAACCAATATAAATCTCAATATTGTTAACCGGTTCCGGATCACCACCAATCTCTGGTCGACCAATGCGGCTTAACGCATAGGTGACTTCAGGGAATTCCAATAACATCGCTTCCAATTTCGGCGCAACACTGAGCGCAGTATCCAGACTCGAAGATGGCGCCAGGGTGACACGCAGATTGATCGTGCCTTCTTCCAGTTCGGGCACAAACTCGGTACCAATGAACGGCACCAAGGCCAACGCAGAAACCAATAACAACAACGCACCGCTAACGACCATTTTACTATGGGCTAAGGCCCACCTTAAACCGCGACGATAAAGCTTATCCAAGGGCTTTAGAATAAAACTTTCTTTCTCCCGCACCCCGCGACGGAATAAATAAGTCGCTAACGCGGGCACAATGATTAACGCCACAAACAAGGCAGCAACAATCGCCAACATAATACTAATCGCCATGGGTTGAAACAGTTTTGCTTCAACACCTTCAAAACTAAATAAAGGCATGAAGACCACCAAGATGATGGCGGTGGCAAAAAAGATCGGGCGTACCACTTCTTTACCCGCTTGCTGCAAACGAAATGCAATGCCGTGCTTATCGTGTTTGACATCGTGTGGATCAAGGTCAGCACTGCCCACCCGTGCCTGCACTTCTTTATCGTGTATCGCATCGGGATGGGTGAGATGTTTAAACATATTATCTACCATCACCACGGAACCATCCACTAACATTCCGATGGCTACGGCGATACCACCGAGTGACATTAAGTTAGCCGAAAGTCCCAACCAAGCCATGATCATTAACGCAATGCCGATGGAAATAGGAATCGAAATCAGTACCAAAAACGTCGCGCTCAAGTTCATCAAAAACAAAGCCAAAACCGCTACGATGAAAACAAATGCTAACAGCAATGCATTCACCACGGTGGTAACCGCTTGGGTAATCAAATCCGCTTGATCATAAAAGGCCTCGAAGCGCACACCTTCGGGCAGGGCTTGCTCAATCAAGGCCACGCGTTTATTAATACCGTCAATCGTACTTTTGGTATTCGAGCCCATGCGTTTCAAGGCAATGCCAGCAACAACTTCGCCTAATGGCTCAGCTTGACCTTGCGCATCGCGCCGGGTCATGGTCACCGCGCCTTGGCGTATTTCACTGCCCAAAATAACGTTTGCAACCTGGGCCACCGTGACCACGGTACCATCGACTGTTTTCAACGGAATTTGACGCAATTCAGCCAAGCCACGTTCATCGGGACTCAACCACCCCACGCCGCGAATCACTAATTGCTCTTGGCCGCGATTCATATACCAACCACCGGCATTGGAATTATTATTCTCCAAGGCATCGATCACATCTTGTTGGCTCAGGCCATATGCCAGCAAACGCGAGGGATTGAGATTGACTTGGTATTGGCGTACATCGCCACCAAAAGACAGCACATCGGTGATGCCATCGACCGGCATTAACAGCAATTTAACCACCCAATCGTTGAGGCTGCGCAATGCCATCGCATCGATACCCGAGCCAGGATCCGCCACCAACATGTATTGATAGACCTGACCTAAACCCGAAGTATTCGGGCCAATTTCAGGTGTACCAACACCATCCGGAATGAGTTCTTTAGCTGACTGCAGGCGCTCAAAAACTAATTGCCGAGCAAAATAGATATCCTTGCCCTCTTTGAACACCACGGTGATACCCGATAAACCGGTTTTCGAAATGGAGCGCACTTGCTCCACATCGGGTAGCGCATACATCACCGCCTCGATGGGAAAGGTGATGAGTTTTTCAACCTCTTCTGAGGCCAAGCCAGGTGCTTCGGTATTAATGGAAACCTGTACATTCGTGACATCAGGAAACGCATCGAGATTAAGTTTTGGAATAACAATAGAAGCCGACGCCGCTAGCGCCAGCAAGCCAATAACCACCAATAAACGATTGGTGACTGACCAATTGATTAATGTATTTAACACGATCTAGCCCCCTTTTTAATGGTTATGCGGATCAAATCCGCCTTTAGCCATTTCCGACTGCACAAAGAACGCGCCTTTTGCAACGATAGTAGTGCCTTCAGCGATGCCTTGGATCAGCATTTGATCTCCCACCGTATCAAGCACCGCAATCTCCTGTGGCTCAAACCGACCGGGAGCCGCTTCAACAAACACCTGCCAATCACCATCGGGACTGCGCAACACGGCGGCAACGGGCACTACCAGGCCTTGACGTTTTTTATTGCCCTCAATCACCGCCGTCACAAACTGTCCGGGATGAAGCTTATCGTGACTGTTTACGACTTCGATATGTACCGCTAAAGTACGTGTTGTTTCATCCAGCGTGTGTCGCGCTTGGGCGACCTTGCCACTCAACCAATGTTTGCCTGCCTGGATACGTGCGGGTGATCCCAGCTCGATGCGCGCGGCATCTTCGGGCGTCAAACGAGCTTCAACCCAGAGCACCGACTCGTCACTGATTTCCATCAATACATAACCCGGTTGAATTAACTCACCCACCACAAAGTCGTCGCTAATAACGGTGCCGTCTTGAAACGAGAGCAGATGAAATTCGCCCGTTGCCCGCGTCGCATCCCCTGTTTTGATCAAAGATTCAATCTGTTTTTTAGTCATGCCATAAGCGCTGACTTTGGCGTAGGCTTGTTGATACGCGATTTGCGCAGCGACAAAGCGCTTCTCTGAGACAACCTTGCTACCGAGTTTTTTTACTCGACGCAACTCCACATTCGCTCCCATCAAAACACCTTGCGCTTGCGCCATCTCCACGCTGGAGAGGGTTATCAAACGTTGGCCTTTTTTGATGTGATCACCCAGACGCGCATGCCGCTGCATTACCTGCGCAGGCGTGCGCGGGGTGACCTTCGTCGTACGATAGGCATTCAACATAGCTTCGCCAGGAACCTTGATAACATCACCTAATGCTCGACGCTTAACCGTCATCGTTTCAATACCTGCAATACGCCGCTGGGCGGCGCTCAATTCAACATCGCTCGCGGCTTCGCCATGCCCGTGACCATCATCGCCACCTGCACCGCGATCATCGTGACCTTTTTCTGCATGCCCTTGTTCTTCATGCCCATCGTCAGCATGTACATGACCTTCTTGTTCATGCTGATGACCTTGCTCAGCATGCTCATGTTTTTCCTCCGTGATTTCTATCCCGGAAAAATCGTCGAGTCCTGCGTCAGGATCATGCCCCTCGGCAGCGACCACAATCCCTGGACTCGCCAAGCTCAATAACAACAATATAATTAATCTGTGTAGCATTTTTTATTCTCCAAAATTCTGGGTTGTCGCAGCGGTACTCGGCGCAAACCCTAACCACTGCTCGACCTGGGCCGATGCATCTAGCCAGATAATCGCCGCCTGCCATACTTCACCCATCAGCGTGGTAGCCGCCGCCTGGGTATCGATATTTTGTTTGGCCTGAATCAGATAGTCGGTCGCTGTTAGCTCGCCGGCCTGCCACATCTGCTCCAATAATTGCAGCTGTTCACGATGGGCTTGCTGACCACTAACAACCCAGGCACGCCAAGCACGGCTGGTATTTCGAAACCGTCCCAAACTGCCATCAAGCCGCGCTTTGGCGCGCCGTAGGGCATCGCGATAAACCAACTCTTCGGCAACTGCTTCATGCGCAGCAACACGTACTTCGGCTTTAAAGTTATTACGCACAAACAGCGGGATTTCGAGGCTCAGCCCCAAGAGTGTTTCAGAATCGTCACGCCCGGCACGTAAACCAATCGTAGGATCGGCACGGCCCTGACGCTGTACCAGACGGATACGAGCTTTAGCCGCCTCCATGCGACCACGCAACACCGCGAGTGCAGGCAGAGATTGCAGCAAACTAGCAGCAACTTGCGCCGGTGGTGGTGCCAAGGCATGAGGCAACTCTGGCCAACGCGATAAAGTAAGCCCGGTCACCGCCTGCAATGCAGCTTCGGCTTCGGCCAACTCACTTTCGCTCGCTGCTTGTTGCATCAAGGCTTCACTATAAGTGACTTGGGCCAGGGTTCCCTCTAACGCCCCCATATCTCCAGCCGCCTGGCGTTGTTTCACCGTATCGATAAACCCCTGCATCAACTGGCTGCGGCGTAAGGCGAGTGCCTGCATTTCTCTTGCGGTAAAATAGCGGGTCAACGCACCCAGGGTTTCCACCGCGATACGTTGCCGGGATTCCTGCAACGCGGCGATTGCCGCTTGAACTTCCTGCTCAGCAATATGGGTTTGAGCACCCCGTTTATCACTCCAGTCCAAGGTCTGACTAAAACCAATCGAAGCAGTGTTAATCCCGCTACGCTCGGCATCGAATGCGAGCGCGGGGTTATAGACCGGGCGCGCGGCTCCGTCGGCGCGAGCCTTGGCCGCAGAAACAGTAGCTTGCGCCCCTTGCAAGACCGGGCTTTCCGTCCATACCCTTTGGATAAATGCCGCTAACGATGCATCGACGACGTGCGCCGCGTCGGCGCTAATCGATAGTGAAATTTCTGTGTGCTCAGGAGTGGTGACCGCCCACGCGGGCAACACCCAATAGGCAAATAGACCTGCCAATAAACATTTTTTTAACAACATTAACTAAATCCTTCATGTGCATAAAATAAAAAAGCACCACGCGTTACCGGTTACCTACGGGTAATGCGCACAAACAATGGAAGAATTTAGCCGATGGGGGGTCTTAGAAGAGGAGCGATATAGAGTAGCGCGGGAGCTTGAGAGAGAGCGTTTACATTATCGTGGCTACTCGCCACAAACGAGTTGGCTGGGCTAACAATGAGTCCCATTAAATGAGCCGCACCATGACAACAATGATCACTATGATGCAGATCGCCATCAGGATAGCTCTCTGAATAGCTTTCTGAATAGCTCTCCGAATAACTTTCTGAATAACCATGATCTGCAGTTTTTAACAGCTCAATTGCCACCGCATCATAACCTACCATTGCCTCAGGATGGGCATCCCAGGCAAAAGCCAAACCGGTGCTCAGGTTGGCTAACAACAATAGGTAAATTAATATTTTTTTCATCGTGGCGCTAATTTAAGTGAATCAGTGGCATACTGTCAACGGTCAAATCCAAAAATCGCTACTATTTTGCTAAAAAATCTGCTGATTTTATCCGGATAGCAACGCGCTCTCGCTCTGGACTACGAACTCTATCGGCGCAGTAGGTTCCATCTTTACACCACTTTAATCTCTATTTTCCTTGCGCCTAACATACAATGTTTTAACCACAGTCGCGACAACCTCATTCGCTTCATTCAGTATATCAACAGGTTTATCAAAAACATATTTTCCAAGCTCATCCGCTTTAGCTTTTATATCATTGATTTCTTGTTCGCAGAACTCAAAACAAACACGTATTGTTCCTTTACCCGGTTTTTTAAATTCAATTTTTGCGCCTTTGTCCCATACGATATATTTAGGCCCAAGATTATTAATCAACATCATCATATAAAACGGGTCAGTCATCGCATACATTGATCCTCCAAAATGAGTACCCACATAATTTTTATTCGACCATTTTAATTTCATTTCGACTTCCATCAGGCGATAGTCATCTGAAACGTTAACAATTTTAATCCCTGCACCACGAAAAGGTGCCCATAGGTTGCCAATAAACATCAGCATTTTTACCGGCATTGTTTTCGCTTTTTTTCGAAGTAATTGTGCTAACATCAAAAAGCTCCCATCACATCTCTTAGCATTACGCTTCTGAATATTCTATTTTTGTAACAAACGCTCTACATTGGGCTGTAGCCGAGTCAATCCCCAACGTTTGCCAAGGGCAATGGCTTGATCCTTTGATGCATTGTCAATCCAGACTGAGCGCAACGCCATAATCGCGCCAACGCGGTTGCTGCTCGCACAATGAACCAGCACGGGTTCATCACCAATCTGCCGCAAAAGCTTATCGATCAAGGCCACATTATCACGCGTTAAATCTTTGCCTCCGGCAATTGGTACATTGTAATAAGCCATGCCTGCTTTAGTCACCACGGCGGCTTGATTGAGTTCGGGTGTTTCCTCCGGCGGACGTAAATTAATCACATGTTTAACCCCGGCCTTGGCAAAGGCCGCAAATTCCTCCACCGTAGGCTGCCCCGCCCCATAACGATTACTCGCCGGATGACTGATATTTTTGACCCCCGACAGCCCTTGCGGCAACTCTGCTGCGTGAGCATATGGCCCTGCGCCCAGCATAAAACAGAGTGGCAAAACAGCTTTGATGATTATCTTTTTCATGGACATATTCCTTTAAGTTAATTCGTAGCAACCATAGTTGACCACTGCATGATGCGCAAGTTCGTACCCCGGTAATCCCTGCCTGGGTTCAACTGAGAACGTCAGAATAATGAGCATGTCCCTCTATAGGTGTTTGCTTCGAAAAACACAGCCCAAAGTCTTGCAGCATTGATGTGAGTTATTATTAAGTTTAGAGGAAATTTGTATGTTTAAAGATTTATTGAGCAAACCCACATGCTCTCGTTTTATTCTATTAATCAGTGTATTTACCCTTGTTGCCTGCGTAGACACTGAGACTGATGATGGTGATGCTGTTGGGGATCCAAACAATAGCGCCCCCACCGTCAATGATGTCAGCATCATTGATGCTAACGGTGGATCTGCCGTGGTAGGGGATCTCCTGACCGGCACCTATAACTACAGCGATGTGGACGGCGATGCCGAAGACACGAGTACCTACCGTTGGTTACGTAATGACGTGGCCATTAGTGGTGCCATCGCAAAAAACTATACCCTGGTTGCTGCTGATAGCGACCAGAGCATTCGCTTTGAAGTCACTCCAATTGCCGCAACGGGCGAATTAAGCGGTAATCCAACGCTATCGAGTGTTAGCATCACCGCAGCAGCTGCTGCCACGAGCAAATTAGCGCTGAGTGTTAGCAATGACGGTATCAAAACAATCCGCTTTGATTGGCCTATTTATAGTGGTGCTACGCATTATAAATTATTTGTCAATCCCGACGGAATGTCGGGTTATACACTATTGCAAGATAATCTGATCTTCAAAAAAACCAAAGACAAAGGCAAAGTGATCAAAACAACGGCCAGTACTAAAATTGGGCTACCGGTTCATCTCACCGACTGGGTTAATGTCAGTTATATTCTAGAAGCGCATAACAGCACGGGTAAGTTAGCTGAATCCGACCCCATCACGATTACCGGTTTGATGATTTCCAGTATCGGTTACTTAAAGGCCAACAGTCCTGCTGAAGTAAATCAGTTCGGGGAGGCAGTCAGTATCTCGGCAGATGGTTATACCCTCGCAGTGGGGGCTCCGAAGAGAACGGTTAATGGTCAGCTGTTTGCCGGTGTGGTATACATTTTTAAGCTAAACAACGGTAGCTGGGAACAGCAAGCTTCTTTCTCAGGCAAGAATATCACTGAATATGACCAGTTCGGTTCAGCAGTAAGTCTTTCTGCAGATGGTAGAACACTGGCAGTAGCGGCCTTCCTACAGGGGGGGGAAGACTTTAATACTTCGCCAACATTCCAGGCCGGGGCGGCATATATCTTTACCCTGCTTAAAGGGGTTGCTGGATTAAGTGGTCCAAGCTGGCAACAGCAGGCCTTTCTCAAGTCCAACAATATTAGCAGAGATGACCAGTTTGCGACTTCCATTAGTCTCTCTGCTGATGGAAAAACACTGGCTGTCGGCGCGCCTTTTGAGGATGGTACGAGTTCTAGTTGGGCCAATTCCGGTGCAGTGTACCTCTTTCAGCCAAACGCATCTAAAGTATGGAAACAAACTGCCTATCTCAAGGCGAATGTTATCGGAGCAGCTAGCAGCCGCAAGGAATTTGGCGACCTGTTCGGTGGCGCTATTAGCCTGTCCGCCGATGGTAAGACACTGGCAGTAGGCGCCAAATTGGAAGATAGCGGCGCCCTAGGTGTTAACGGTGATGGCGGTATACTCGATGATACTGACAACTCGCAAGGCGACTCGGGAGCTGCCTATGTGTTTAAGTACATCGGCGATACGTGGAAGCAACAAGCCTATATCAAAGCCAGTAATGCAGATGGGGAGCAACAAGCATTTGCGGGAAGTGATAATTTTGGTGGTGCTATCAGTTTGTCTGCCGACGGCAAAACGCTGGCGGTGGGAGCTATTGGTGAGGACAGTAACGCCAGTGGCACCAATAATGATAGTACGGGCGAGAGCGACAACTCGGTAGAATCTTCGGGAGCGGCGTATATATTCAGCGATAATGGCAGTGGTTGGCAACAGCAGAGCTATGTTAAGGCCAGCAATGTTCAAGCGCGCGCCCGGTTCGGCGGTAACCTCAGTCTCTCTGCGGATGGGGATATCCTCGCAGTGGCCGCATTTGAAGGTAGCAATGGCAAGGGTGTAAGCAGTGATGGCGCTGCTGAGGTCGACAAACAAACAGTAGAATCGGGGGCCGTGTATCTATTTAGCCGGAGTAACAACAATTGGACCCAACGGACGTTGGTCAAAGCCACTAACACTGAAAGGAAAGATAGGTTTGGTCGAGTTATTGATCTTTCCGCCGATGGTAATACGCTGGCAGTCGGGGCCTATTTTGAAGACAGCGGAGATGGCAGTGATCCGGAAGACAATAGTGTAGTCAACTCGGGCGCGGTATACCTATATTAAACCTAGGCAACCCAAAAGCGGAAGAGCTGGTGTGGATACCAGCTCTCGTTTATTTCGAAAAATGCACCAATATTCTCGAGCGCCAAAAACTTGACTATTTAATGATTTGAGTATACCCTGTTGAATACATTATTTACATATATCATTTTCTTATATAGAAATGATTCACTGTTTTTTTGTTAATACTGCCCGTGGTTCATTACAACCCCTGTTTACATTTGATCCAAGCCCATTAAAGATCTTGAGATGATTAAGCTTAAAGGAAATTTGTATGACTAAACGTTTATTGAGCAAGACTCTGT
>CAZWUO010000130.1:0-10848 GCA_964636675.1 uncultured Ectothiorhodospiraceae bacterium | reverse complement strand
GTTTATTTCATACAGGCATTTTTTTTAAGAAAACAGTCGATGGTGATATTGACGGAAACATTAATGAACTAGAAGGCCAGCTAAACTTTATCGACCAGGTTGATCGATTTAATCGTTCACGTCAGAAGCCACCGTTAAACCCGGTATATCAACATGTAAGGCATGGCATCAATAAAACACCTTTACTCAGCGGTAGAGAAAAAACTTTTAGTAAGTTCTTATATTATCGCTGGTTCTACGCCAACACTAAACCAACCATACTTTGTGAAGGAAAAACCGATAATATTTACCTGAAATCAGCGATAAATATATTAGCAAGTGACTACCCATTACTAGCTAAATCTGAATCAAAAGACCATGTTTATAAAGTACTAATTCACTTTATTGAGTATTCAAGCCGTACTCGATTTCTATTGCAATTATATTGCGGCACACCTTACCTAAATTATTTTATTACTCAGTTTGATAAACAGCATGTTTTTTATAAAGCGCCGAAACCTCAACAACCTGTAATTATCGTATTAGACAATGACTCTGGTTTTTCATGCAAAAAGGACACTGGGATAGGTAGTAAACTTAAAAAAATTGATTCAGCAACGGTATACCCTGTTACGTTGAAAAAAGATGATTATACAAAAGCTAATTTCATTCATGTAGTGCACAACCTTTATATTGTATTAACACCACTTGAACAAACGGATATAGAGTGCCTATTTGATGATGAGGCACGATTAACACAGTACAATGGCAAGTGTTTTAATACAGCTAATAAACGAAATGATAAAACCGACTTAAGTAAAGAAGCCTTTGCGAATCACATTATCAAAGCACAGAAAAGCTCTATTAATTTTGATGGTCTAAAACCACTATTAGATCGTATTGTTGCCGCCATTACGCATTACGATTCAATCAAATGAGTTTACTATAATATGTAAAGCATATTATCTAACTTTATCGTTTTGATCTTTTACAACTGCCTGTTCGTTCATTAGCATAGGAAGCAACCAGTCACAAATGTTTTTCTCGTTTCCACGCTCAGCGTGGAAATGTATACGGAGCTAATTGCATGAAAAAACTCATCCGCAACTCTACTGCTGAATTTCTGATCTTCACCTCTCAGACTGGTGAAGACAGTATCGAGGTTCGCATTGAAGGGGAAACTGTCTGGTTAACTCAAAAACTGATTGCCGAGTTGTTTGGCAAAGGTCGCAGTACTATTTCTGAACACCTAAGCAACATTTTTTCTGAAGCTGAATTGCTTGAAAATTCAGTGTGTCGGGAATTCCGACATGCTGGCAGTGATGGTAAAAGCTATCAGACCAAGTTTTATAACCTGGATGCCATTATATCTGTCGGTTATCGGGTCAATTCCAAACGCGCCACACAGTTTCGTCAGTGGGCAACCCAAGTATTGCGCGAGTTTGCTATCAAAGGCTATGTGCTGGATAACAAACGGTTAGAGAATGGTACTTTTCTGGGAGAGGACTATTTTGAAAGGCTGTTAGCTGAAATTCGCGAAATTCGGCTGAGCGAGCGGCGCTTTTATCAGAAGATCACCGATATTTATGCGACCAGTCTGGATTACAACAAAGATGCTGACGTGACCCAAAGCTTCTTTGCCAAGGTTCAGAATAAACTTCACTTTGGTATCCATGGTCATACTGCGGCTGAGTTGATTATGCAGCGTGCTGATAGCGATAAAGCGCACATGGGGCTAACATCGTGGAGCAATGCACCTGATGGCAAGGTCATCACAACCGATGTGAGTATTGCCAAAAACTATCTGGATAAAGATGAACTGGAATCGTTGGGCAGAATCGTTAGTGCCTATCTCGATTTGGCAGAGGAACGAGCCAAACGAAAAATCCCCATGACTATGGAAAATTGGGGTAAGCGGCTTGATCTGTTTCTGGAATTTGACGAGCGTGAAATATTGCAAGGTGCGGGAAAAGTGACGGCCAAAATAGCCAAAGAATTTGCCGAAAGTGAGTTTGAAAAATACCGTGTTGTTCAAGACAAACTCTTCAAATCAGACTTTGATAATCTGCTGGAACAGCAACAGAAAGAGATTTCAGTAGATCAAGATAAAGGTAGAAACAAATGAAAGGTGGTATGACCTTATTTGAGGATTATAAAATACGTCGGGTTTATGACGAAGAAAGAGAGGTATGGTGGTTTTCAGTCATTGATATTGTTCAGGTGCTGACCCAGCAGACCGATTATCAAACGGCTCGAAAATATTGGAACAAATTAAAACAACGATTAAGCAAAGAAGGAAGTCAACTGGTGACAAATTGTCACCAGTTGAAAATGACCGTATTTGATTTGCAGGGTTTAGGTGGTATTACATAGTGATACATTTTTTCAATGGACTTACACCGTTTGAGACCCTAGAGTGAAATTGTCGCTAGTTAATATTAATAGCGTGTGGTGCGTCACATTATTAAGTTGAAAAAGCTCATAAATTTGAACAGGGCGGTTTACTTTGTTAACGCCCTTCTTTTTTCATGGATATTTATAATAAATGGATACTCTTAAATTTATATAAACCTTAAAGTGGGAGGTTGTTATGAAATACTTGAAACATATAAAAATACCTGTAGTTGTAATGCTTGTTTTGTTTTTAGCCGCATGTAAATTAGGTGGGGAGGTGAGCGGTCTTGAAAAGGGTGATTCTATAACACTTATGGAGGATGTTTCAGGCTCTACTGTTGCTATTAAGGAAAACGGTAGGTTTGAATTTGCTGAGGATTTTTCATATAGAAACAATTATCAAGTCTCTGTTCTTGAGCAACCAGACGGTGTTAACAGTTGTCGTGTGAATGATGGTAAGGGACGTTTTAATGGGGATGTTCAAAATGTTAAGGTTGATTGTGAAGGTGTAGTTGCCTGTACAATGCAATATGATCCGGTTTGTGGCAAGCAAGAAACACTCATCGAGTGTATTACAACACCTTGCCCCACTCATGTTTATAAAACCTTTGGAAATGCTTGTGTTGCGGGTCTGGAAAAAGCAGCGACAAGTTTTGATGGCGAGTGTGGAACACTGGAAGGCGTTGTGTCAGGCGATAGTAAGCCTGTGTATTTGGCCAATTTGGCTGCGATGACATTTTCGAGAGATAGTGTTGCTAAGGTACTTGGTGCTAAATTTGATGGTGATGATGTAGAAATAGAAATTGGTTTTAGTGGGTGCAGTGAAGATGTGACTGTAGATATGTATGTTGATCTGAATTTTATGGAATCAGACCCGGTTCAGGTCATTTCTACTCTAATAGTAGGAAGCACCAAGAGTAATATGGGGTGTGATGCTTACTTAACCAAAACAGTACGTTTTGACTTGTTACCGTTAAAATATAGATATATGGATATGTACCAAGAAAGCGGCGTTATTAATATTCAGGGAGTAGGGTTGTATAAGTTTTAAAATAAAAAGCCTGGAGGGAAACATGGATGACTTTAATTTTCTCCAGGCTTCTTTGATTAATCTAGGGAAATACATTATGTCTAAGCAATAAAATGGAAATTACAGTGCAAAATCAATATTTTTCTTATCGAGACAAGTGTCCTTCTTGTAATTCGGGTCATTTGAAAGAACTTTATAAAAAACCATACGATAAACCACCTATCAGCGAATATTTAGAATCATTTTACTCACCACAAGGAGGTGTAGAATTTAAGTATTTAGAAAATGCCACTTTTAATCTTTGTGAATGCAAGGAGTGTGGTTTGATTTTTCAAAAGGAAATTCCTAACGATTTTCTCATGGAAGTGCTTTATGAAAAATGGCTAGACCCTAAAAAAGCATTTCAGCAACATAAAAAGAGCTATAGCCTTGGTCTATATACTTACTATGCTCAAGAAATATCAACAATCATTGCGCACCTTCACAAAGAGCCTTCAAAATTGAGTTTTTTTGATTTTGGTATGGGGTGGGGGAAGTGGGCTCTTATGGCGAAAGGGTTTGGTTGTAAATCCTATGGAACGGAGCTTTCAGAAGAAAGAATAAAATGTGCCACATCAAATGGAATAAATGTTATTTCATGGGATGAAATTCCTAAACATAGCTTTGATTTTATAAACACAGAACAAGTGTTTGAACATATACCAAATCCATTAGATACGCTTATTCACCTTAAAGATGCATTAAAACCTGAAGGTATGCTTAAAATTAGCGTTCCAACGGCAAATGATATAACAAGGCGGTTAAAGCTTATGGACTGGACAGCGCGAAAGGGTACAAGAAATTCTCTAAACCCTGTTGCTCCATTGGAACATATTAACTATTTTCGAAGAAGTTCGTTAATAAAAATGGCGGCGTTAGCGGGCATGGAAGAAGTTGTTATACCTATGACGACTCAATATATTTACACATCCAACTGGTGTGGGGTAAATAAAATTGCAAAAAATATATTTCTGCCTATATATAGAAATATATTAAAAAGACAAAATTATTTATTTTTCAGAAACAAATGAAAACAAGCCAGCTCTGTACTGGTTAACCCAAGTTTGGCAATCTATAACCATTTATCTGCACCATAAATAAAGGCGCATATCGCGACAAAAAGAATATTTTGTAAAAAATGGCGTTTGTGACGTTCAATACGCGATTGCCTCGGAATTTTGAAGTTTTGTTGATTTTTACAGAGTGTTAATGTATAAAGCTTCGTTCGCGATCCGCCTTATGGAAGTCACTTTTTGTTACTTTTTCGATAGGTGCGGCACGGGAAGCTATTGCGAAACCTGTTTTTCAGGTAATTCCAACTTTATTAATTTAAAAGCGTGAAATAGAGGAAATATATATTATGGCTGGAAGTAATCAGCGTACGACCCCTAAATATAAAATTTGTCGTCGTTTGGGCGAAAACTTATGGGGGCGCAGCAAGTGTCCAACGAATTCTAAAGGAACACGCCCAGGTATGCATGGCGCTAAACGCGTCAAAGTAACCGATTATGGTGTTCAGTTACGTGAAAAACAGAAAATCAAAGGTTATTACGGCAGCATCAGTGAAAAGCAGTTTCGCGCTATTTTCAAGGAAGCTTCTCGTCGTAAAGGTGATACTTCAGAGAATTTGATCGGGTTGCTTGAGTCTCGTCTTGATGCGATTGTTTATCGTATGAATTTTGTACCGACCGTTTTTGCGGCACGTCAGTTTGTTAATCACAAACATGTGACCGTTAATGGCATGGTTGTTAATATCCCTTCTTACCGTTGCAAACCCGGCGATATCATTGAAGTACGTGAAAAGAGCCAAAAAATTCCAATGGTCATCGAAGCGTTGCAAAAAATGGAGCGTGATATTCCAGACTACATTACGATGGAAGAAAATATAAAAGGAACTTTCAAAGAGATCCCAGTGATCAATGATGTTCCCTATCCTGTTCAAATGAGCCCTAACCTTGTTGTAGAATTTTATTCTCGTTAAGGTTTTTCTCTGACCGTGATAAAAAAACCCGACTTCGGTCGGGTTTTTTGTGCATGCTAAAAAGTTGATAGGTTACATACCTCAAACAGAGATATCTCACAGATTAATTATAAAAAATCTCAAATTAATCTTTCCTGTTTCGGTTGACCAGTACAGTTCACCTTCCAGAAAAAAAGTTTTTCAGAAAAAAGTCTAATTTGCCGATATAGCATTATAATTATGTGACTAAGACAAGGAATGTATTTTGCATGGAAGATTCAGCTACTATTCTAATTGTTGATGATGATCCTGCGATGGTTGCTATCAGCAAGACCTGTCTGGAAGCTTCGGGCTATCAAACAGAAGAGGCTGAAAATGGTCAGCAAGCGCTTGATTTGGTGAATGCAAAACAAGGTGGCTTTGATGCTATTTTGTCTGATGTGAATATGCCTGTCATGGATGGTTATCAGCTTTGTGAAAAAATCAAGGAAAATCCAGATACCGAAGATATTCCTATTATATTTGTATCGGGTTTAACGACTCTGGAAGAAAAATTAAAAGGTTACAAGGCGGGTGCGGATGATTATATAGCCAAACCGATTCCTCTCGATGAAATTGCAATCAAAGTAAAATCATTAATAGAGGCTCGTGCAAAAAGAGATGTGTTGAAAACTCAGCTTGCAGAGTCGTTTGGAACTGCGATGCAGGCGATGACTTATTCCAGTGGTTTAGGACAAATCCTGGAGTTTTATAAAAAAGGCTTAAACTCTGATGGCTTCGAAGTATTGTCCCAACATCTATTTGAAGTGACGCAGGCACAGGGTCTGCATTGTTCCTTACAGATTATTACCTCTAATGGTGTGATAAACCTTGGGGATAGTGGTGCGGTCGCGCCGTTGGAAGCAAATGTCATTGAACTGGCTAGAAGTAAGGGCCGATTTTTTGATTTTTCCAAACGTACTATTATTAATTATGACGACTTTTCACTGCTAATCAAAAATATGCCCATTGATGAACCCGAGCGTTACGGCCTATTAAAAGATATGCTGGCAACGCTATGTGATGCTGTAGAAGTTGCTGTAAAGCGTCTGCTCAACAATCAGGAGGAAGAAAAACGTCATGAGATTATGGCTTCTGTTCAGAGTATTATGGATGAGGTTAATAGCACTTTTCAGGATATCCAATATGAAAGTGAAAATAATATTCGTG
Source organism: uncultured Ectothiorhodospiraceae bacterium (assembly GCA_964636675.1). GTDB lineage: Bacteria > Pseudomonadota > Gammaproteobacteria > S012-40 > S012-40 > JALUUH01. The sequence continues at coordinate 4,237 of CAZWUO010000130.1, read as the reverse complement.
ACATGTTGGACGAGCTGGATGATACATTATTACAGCTGGGTTTAACTGAAGATCAAGAAAATGACGTGAGAAAAACAGCACAGGACTATCATGCCAAAACGACAGTGACTCTTGGCATGGGAGTGGCGCTCAATAGTAAATTTGCATTGATACAGCAGCAGTTGGAAGACGTGCTTGGAGTGAAGGTATAATACAGCTCTGATTTAGAGTCAGGGAGCCTTAACCAGGCATTGACCAATAGAACCTTCAAGACAAGTACTACCATCTATCCAGATAGCATGACTCAAATTGGTTTTGTTGAGATTGGCTCCTGCGAGCATTGCATTTTGCAGGTTGCTATATGAAAGGTCCGCAGCTTGAAGGTCGGCATTTTGCAGGTTGGCTCCGTGCAACTGACTTCCGATTAATTTGGCATGACGCAGTATTGCACCGCTAAGATTGGCTGAATTTAACGTTGCATAGCTTAAATTGCTGTTTGATAATTGTGCATTTTGCAAATCAGCATTGGAAAAATTGGTGTTCGACAGCGTGCTGTGACTCAAATTGCTATTTTGTAAATTTTCCTGCGGTTTTTGGCAATAATTCCAGTTAATTCCGGGGCTTGGAAGCGCGTTGCAATCTATCACTGTAGAATCTTGGCGTGATGGGGTATACAACAGTTGCATCGTCATGAGTCCTGCAACCAAAAATAGTGATATGACGGTAACCCACCGAATAGAAGTTGAGCTAAATACTCGTTTGGGTCTGGATTGATAGTGCGCTCGGTAACTTAAAGCCGAATCCTTCTCTTGGCTACGTCTGTCTGTTTTATCTCTGTTTGCATGTGCTGATTTTTTTTCAAGGTCTTTTTCCTGACGACGGTCTTTTTGTGTGCGTTCATCCGTCCAGCGTTTGGTGGCCGCCATCCGTTCTGGTCGCAACTCCTTGATATCAAGAGCTGGCAGCCACTTTTTACGATCTGAGCTGAGTTCATCGTGTTCATGAATGCGACCAATAAGAATATGGCGAGAGATCAGACCTGCCGGAAATGGGCCACTGATCTGGTTGTCTCGTTTTAGATACCAAAGTTGTGCATGTTTTACAGTCATGCGTTCCTGGCCCCGATATCTCAGAGTTAAAACATTGCCTGGATAATTTGATCTTCCATTTCGATACGATCAGTCATCCGCATGCCTAAATCTGATAAATCTCTTTCAAGTGTTGACAGGTCGTTGGCCTGACCTTCGTACTTATCGTTAAAGGCCAGTATGCTTTGGGTGATCGCGACAATATGTGGATAAAAGCGATTAGCAATGTCTAGAATTGATTGACGACGCTCGCTTTTTTCGTCGATATATTTGTATAAACGAAAATGCGTGTCTGCCGTGTAGTCAATGAGCGACTGACAAAATCGTTCCAGTAGCTTTGATGCTTTTTCAATGTCAGAAAACGGGTGCATTGAAGCGAGGTCACTATAGAGTGACAACATTTTTGTTCGCTCGACGACCATGTCATTGATCACATGTCGGGAATGAGCGCGGCGGTCTGTTGTTGTATTTTTAGATAACATTGTTTTCACTATATTTTTAATTGATCCATGTGAGTAAAACTTTCCTGAAGTTATATAAAACGATATGTTGTCAGCCTTGTCAACAAGATTTAATATTTTTTACTTTTCTGTTGACTCAATTACAGTGCCTCAGTATTATACGCACTCCTTCGCAGTAAGCATTATTCCCCAGTAGCTCAGTTGGTAGAGCAGGTGACTGTTAATCACCTTGTCCGTGGTTCGAGTCCGCGCTGGGGAGCCATTTCACTGGTTAGCCTTATGGCAAAATTTAAAGACTTCAACGATCAAAATTCCGAGCTATTTCGCAAAGAGATGGCGGGTGTTCATCGTCTGAAATACGAAAAAAAAGCTTCGACCTCTATTTTTTCTGTTCGAAACACAGCGGTTCATTCTGAAAAAACCAGACCGAATGAAGTCTCCGACACCATTTCTGATATTTTTGAAACTGAAAATATTGAATCCAGTGATGAACTGCTCTTTTTTCGTCCGGGCGTGCAACGGAGTTTGATGCGAAAATTAAAACGGGGTCAATTGGGTGTGGGTGCTGAACTGGATCTGCACGGGATGACAACGCAAGAAGCAAGGCAGGCATTGCTTGTATTGCTGTATGAATGCAAACAGCACCATATCCGTTGTATTAAAATCGTGCATGGAAAAGGAAAAGGCAGTAGAAATCAACAGCCCATCCTAAAAAATAAAATCAACCATTGGCTACCGCAACTGGATGAAGTATTGGCATTCAGCTCTGCACGACCGGAGGATGGCGGGGTGGGTGCAGTTTATGTATTGCTAAAACGTTCCTAAAACAACTCATCTCGTAAATATTTAAACAGCTTACGAGCTGCGGTGGGTGGTTTCTCCTGTTGCTGTTCTTTTGTTGCACTGCGTATGAGTTGGCGAATGTATTGTCGGTCACCGTTTGGGTAAGCTTCGAGCAATGCGCTGAGTGCCTTATCTCCTTCATTAATTAAACGATCTCTCCAATGTTCCAGCTTATGAAGCTGGGCTTTGTCTCCAGCTTCACGTTTTTGCATGGTATCGACGAGCTTTTGTATCGGTTCTGGATCAATGTGCCGCATCAATTTACCGATGTATTGCAAATGACGCTTGCTGGCACCACGTTGGCGAATATTCTGCATCTCGATAATTGCATCATTCAGTGTGTCGGGCAAATTGAATCGGGCTAACTCTTCTTTGTTGAATTCTGTGAGTGTTTTTCCTAGTGTGTGCAGCTGATCTGCTTCACGCTTGAGTTGGGTTTTGCTTTTGGGTTCGATCATGATTGCGCTATTAGCATCTATATTTTAAGTTCGAGTCATGATAGCCGATAACGGTTGCATGGAATAGCTTTGGTCATGATTAATCAAAAGGGAAATATTGTGTCAGGGAAAGGCAAGAAAAAAGATCAAAAAAAATTATCCGAAGAAATATTATCATTTGGCACTTCTTTGACGATCGCAGATGTTGAATCACTTTATAAACAGTTAAAAACATTGCTCAAGAGCGAGGCAACTGTTGTGATTGATGCGCATGAGATTAGCTCGGTTGATACAGCAGCACTTCAGTTACTCGGAGCATTTATACATGAGGCCGGTTCTCATGGAATTGAGGTGCGATGGCAAGAGCCCAGTGCCGTATTGCGAGATTCGGTGCATCGTCTGGATATGGTGCAATTGTTAATGCTTGAAGCAGCATAAATATTATATTTTGTAAAAGGAGTGATCAAAAGATGGCAACAATACTCGCAGTGGATGATTCTGCATCAATGCGTCAGATGGTGGGTTTTACGCTGAAAAGTGCTGGCTATAACGTGGTTGAAGCGGTGGACGGTGTGGATGCGCTTGCAAAAGCTAAAACAATGAAGGCCGACATTGTCATTACAGATGTCAATATGCCCAATATGGATGGCATTGCTCTGATCGCAGAGTTGCGAGCCTTACCTGATTATAAGTTTATACCGATATTGATGCTGACTACTGAGTCAGGCACAGGTAAAAAGCAGGAAGGAAAAGCCGCTGGTGCAACGGGGTGGATTGTGAAACCCTTTAATCCAGACCAACTTTTATCAACAGTCAAACGGGTAGCCGGATAATGTCGATTGATCTCGAACAGTTTCATCAAACTTTTTTTGAAGAGAGTTTTGAAGGGTTGGATGAGATGGAAAGTGAGCTGCTTGGGCTTGATATGGGCAGCGCAGATTCTGAAAGCATTAATACCATTTTCAGAGCCGCACACTCTATTAAGGGTGGCAGTGCTACGTTTGGTTTTACGGATGTTGCGGAATTTACCCATCGTATGGAGACACTGCTTGACGAGATGCGTGATGGTCGTCGTGAAGTCACTCAAGAGGCGGTTAATTTATTGTTAAGCTCTGTGGATTGCTTGCGTGATTTACTGGGAGCGCAACGAGATCATAGTGCGCCAGATAAAGAGAGCGTTGTAACATTGCAACAACAGCTTGATGATATGTTAAATAGTGGTACAGATTCAACACCTCAGACTGAAAATTCTAATGAGGCAGCTTCTGAAATAGAGCAGAAAGAAGCCGAGTGGTTGATTCGGTTTAATCCATACCCCGATATGCTCAAAACGGGTAATGAACCGCTTCGCATGTTTAATGAACTCGCCCTTTTGGGTGACCTGGAAGTCAGGCTTGATCATTCAAAATTGCCGGCATTTTTCGATATT
>CAZWUO010000129.1:0-10905 GCA_964636675.1 uncultured Ectothiorhodospiraceae bacterium | reverse complement strand
ATGGAAGGAATAGGGCGTGTAATAAGGCCTAAATCTATAACGCCACGGGTATAGACACCGTTATTAATGCTTTCAAAAATGCTGAGTACTCTGCGAAGATTTGCTAAGCACCTAGAAAATGGGAATCATCTTTGGAATCGCCCGCTGCACCAATGGCGCATATCCCAATTGACCGGCATTATTCGCTCCCCAAGTCCACACGGTACCATCCTTTTTCAATGCCACGGTATGATCAAAACCTGCAGCGATAGCCTCTATATCGCTCATATAGCTATCACAGCCTAATGAGGCGCAAACCGGTACAGCCATCAAACGATCGTTTGTACTACCGTCACCCAACTGGCCATAGAAATTCCAACTCCAAGCCCACAGCGTCCCGTTGTCACTCAGTGCAATTGTATGCAGAACACTGGTCGCGAGCGCGGTGATACCGGAAAGAAAGACATCGCATGTATTATCGATGCAAACTTGCGTAGGTAGCGGGCTATCAGTCTCTGTATTATTGCCTATTTGGCCAAAAAGGTTACTTCCCCAAGCCCATACGGTTCCATCGTCTTTTAGAGCAACCGTGTGATAAAAACCCGCTGAGAGTTCCGTTATACCGCCGAGATAAGCATCACATCCCGCAGTAAGACACGTTTGCACGGGAATTACGCGATTATCCGTCGTCCCATCACCTAATTGACCATCTTCATTCCATCCCCAAGCCCAAACGTTGCCGCTGTCTAACACGACAGAATGATAAAGCCCCGCTGCAATCGAGTCTGCATTGCTGAGAGTAAGAGCAGTAACACAGGAAATATTCGCACAAACCCACACCGGTATTAAACGATCAACACGCGTCCCATCACCCAACTGGCCATCAAAATTACCTCCCCAAGCCCACACACTGAAATCATTTTTAAGCACGACAACGTGCTCACCTCCGGCGGCAAGTGCAATCACATCAACAAGGGGCGAAGCACATGCCTCATCCGCGCACACTTGTACGGGGATTGCGCTGTCATCTGTCGTCCCATTACCTAACTGACCTTTCGCATTTTTCCCCCATGCCCATACAGTTCCATTGGCCTTTAAGGCAACCGCATGAAACTCACCTGCCTCAAGTGCGATAATATCATCGAGGAAAGCTGTACAGTCAAGATCGACACAGACTGGAGCAGGGCTTGAATAAATCTTCTCTTCTATCTTACCATTGCCCAATTGACCAAAATCATTGATTCCCCATGCCCAAACAGTGCGATCTTGTTTCAGCGCGATGGTATAGCCATCTCCCGCAGAAATCTGGGTAACGTGTGAAGTGATGATGACATAGGTTTCTATGATTGCTGATTCACTATTGCCTGCCTTGTCGACCGAAAAAAACTTGAGCGTCGTATTCTCGCTAAGACTGATCTCCGTGGAATACAATAAAGACGAGGTGTCTGGGTTGTCACCATTCAAGGTGTAATATGTATTTGCACAACCGGAGCTGGCATCAGTACAGTTCAGGGTGACCGCAGCCAGCTGCAAAGAAGTATAGAAACCGCCTGCGAGGCTCACCGTCGTTACCGGAGGCATCGTATCAATAACATAAGATTTGCTGATCATTGTTTCTCTATGTCCAACATCATCGATGGAAAAAAACTGGAGATTCGTCGTACCTTCTTTCTTAATCTCAACCGGGTTTTTTGTCAACGACCCCGTGGTGGGTGTACTACCGTCTATGGTGTAGTAAGTCGTGCAACCGGGAGCTTCATTACAAGTGAGGGTTACCGTTTGAGCTTCTGTGTAAATGCCTTCTTCAGGGTCTACTGATGTTATAGGCAGTATGGTATCAATGGTATAAGCCTGCGTTTTAACTAATTCTGGATTGCCCGCATTATCAACCGAGAAAAACTTCAAATTCGTAACACCCTCAGTCGCAATGAGTATCGGGTCTTTGTAACTCGCCGAAGCAAGCGTAGGCTCACTGTCGTCCGTGGTGTAATAGGTATCCGCACAACCCTGTTCATCCTCACAAGTCAACTTTACCGATGGAAACGAGCCATAGGTTCCGCCACCTGGAGTCGCCATGGTCTTGGGCAATTGGGTATCAATGAGATAAGTTTCCGTTTTAACCTTTTCATAAACCCCCGCATCACTAACGGAAAAAAACTTAAGAACGGTCTCTCCCTCAGCATCGATAACAATAGGATTAACATAGCGTATGGACGATTCAGACGGATTACTGCCATCAATGGTGTAAAAAGTACCGGTGCAACCCGATGCCCCGATGCAATCTAGCGTTACCTGCGGAAAGAAAGTGTAAGTTCCACTTGTTATACTTGCGGTAGTCTCTGGCGCGCTAGCATCAATAAGATAAGTCTCTGTTTGCTCTACTGAATCGTTACCGGCATTATCAAAGGAAAAAAACCTTAGCTCTGTTTCACCCGCGGTAGCAATTAATATCGGACCACTATAGAGCGCTGACAAAGAAGTAGGAATATCGCCGTTAATCGTATAACGAATGCCTGCACATCCAATTTCATCATTACACGTCAATGTTACCAACTGGGGCGACGCATACTTTGCACCTAGAGGGTTTGCCGAAGTCGTCGGTCGTAGTGTATCGATGATATAAGTTTGCACCTTCACCGACGTAACATTGCCCGCGTTATCAATCGAAAAAAACTTGAGTACGGTTGTACCTTCTGTATCAATTAATATCGAACTCGTATACAGCGTGGACTTGTCGGTAGGGGTGCCACCGTCCAAGGTATAGTAAGTGCCGGCACACCCTGACGCGTCATCGCAAGTCAGCACTACCGTTTGTGATACTTTGTAGATTCCACTATCGATACTTGCTAGCGTTATTGGTAAGGTGGTATCAATAAAATAAGTTTTGCTCACAATTATTTCTACATTGCCCGCATTATCCATAGAGAAAAACTTCAGCTCCGTTGTGCCCTCAGTCGCAATAAGTATCGGGGCGTTGTAACGCGCCGAAGCAAGCGTAGGATTACTGCCATCGGTGGTATAGAAGATGCTATTACAGCCAAATTCGTCACTACACGTCAAGACAACCGATTGGGCCGAGCGAAAGGTTCCACTTTCAAGACTGGCCGAGCTTACGGGTGGCTTGCTATCGATCGTATAAGTTTCGCTTTTTATCATTTCAATATTGCCCAGATTATCGACCGAAAAAAACTTCAGAACGGTGACTCCAGGGGCATTGATTGAAATCGGATTGCTGTAGGGAGACGACGCAGTGGGGTTTTCACCATCAACGGTAAAAAAGGTACCCGCACATCCCTGGTCGACACAAGTAAGCTCGATGCTCTGCGCTAAGTTGTAGAATCCACCAATGGGATCCGCCGTGGTTGTAGGGGGTGTAATATCAACGTTATCTGGCGGCAAACGATATTCGATAATCTCCGCGCGCGGACTTTCCTGGTTATTCCATAAACCGCTGACTGAAATATAAATGATAGTGCCCGACGCAATCTCCGGCAATACCGCTATTGCATCAATAACATCTATTGACTGAGTATTTTCTGCGGAAAATTCGCGATCGGTCGACCAATATACACGATAGGCATTGGCATTCTCGGTGGGCAGCCAATTCACTTCAACAAGATTTTCTGCGTTATATTTAATCTTAAATGTAGGCGCCGTTGTTGGCGCAAACTGCGACGGATGAGTTAAATCTCCACCGCCACCACAAGCGGACAGAAAAACAGCAAAAATAAGCAGTCCGAATCGTATGATGCATGGTTTGGCATTTAATCTATTCATTATTTTCGATGCTATTGCGAAGTCAACAAAAGTGCTAACGACTAAAAATGGTAACTCAAACGCAAACCTGCACGCGTATAGCTATTATTCCACGCCACGCCACTATAATCGATACTCATCGATTGAAATTTAGTACTGGCAATTCCGCGAAGCTGATGGCTAAAACGATATACAATTCCCAGCTCACTACCCCAGCTCAGTCCACTCCCGCTGACCAGCGATTGGTTATTGGTATAGCTCAATCGCGAACGCATCATGCTCGCGCTCGCACTCATAAAGGCACTGGTCTTAAACCACAGAGTTCTGCCGTAGCCCACGCCACCCCCTATGCCTTGAATATTGTCCGCAAATGATCGACTGGTATCGCTGCTATTAACATATTCGATACGGAATGTGCGATAACCCGTAAACACGCTAAACGATGGCGTCACTTGATATGCTAGCGCAAAATCGATATCCCGGCGCGTCATCGATGCATCGGGCTCATCCCGCACACGATAGTCATCTAAAGATGCACTTAAACCAGCACTCGCTAAAAAACGCTGATAGCGATAACCTGCGGCCAAGCCGCCCCATACGCCAGTGGCTTGATTGCCGATACCGGAAGACCAACGTTCAATATCGCTACGTGCTTCGACACTAAAGTCGGCTAAAACAGACCCAGAGGCCAACAGAAATAACAGACCCGCATATCGAAAAAGTTTTTTTTGCATTACGTTCTCACATCAAAAACGCGGTAAAGGCAGCCATACATCACCGGCAATCGCAGGAACGGGAGAATCTACAGGCTGGGGTATTGGACTCGGATTATTTGCAGTGCCACTGTTTAGGTTAATGGTAAGATTCGCCACACCATCAACACGCGCAAAAATAAACTCACCGAGTTCATCTCCTGAGCCATAGAGCACGCCTACAACCGGCGTCTGGCGTACATTATTGGCCACTTCCTTGGAAACATTGGTAGACAGCTCTGACATGGTCATCAAACCACGCGTATGGCTCTCGAGTTCACTCAGCAAAAAATAGGTAAACGGTGAATGACCGGAGTTCCGATAATCATCATCCACAAACTCTAAACCACCCGCGGCATAAATTTGCACACTTTTTTTACCTGCGAGCTTTTGATAATAAAGATCATCGGGAATACTGCGGGAACGACTTCGACTACTGCCACGCAATAAACTCCCACTGAAGCAGGAGTCAGAGATTAATAAAGTATGTTTGGTTTTTTCCGAAATGTGAATAATTTCATCACGAATAACGGTGTTACGAATATACGTGGTTATGTCATCACCGATGGCATCAACGGGGATCCAGTATCCACGTTTTGTATCCTCATCGAGATAACCATGACCTGCGTAATAGATAAGCACGTAGTCATCTACCTCAACCCGCTTCGCCAATTTTGTCAGACCAAAGATAATTTCCCGACGGGTCGCATTTTCAATTAAGGTGACATCACTAAAACCATAGGTGTCTTTCAGCAAACGCGCCATTGAACGTGCTCCTTGGCGAGCCGTGGCAAGATTTTTCCACAAACCTTCTGGATCCCGGTAATTATTATTGCCGATAATTAACGCACGATACTGCCCAACTCCGAAAGGTCCTGCCTCGGAATTGCGCGACAAACCACGCTCCATAGCGAATGCTGATTGCGCGACAAAGAGAAATATTGTGAAAAAAAAGAGAAGCTTGAAGCCAAACATATACGTTATTTCCCTGCCAAGCTGCCATTTTCTGGACTAACTTCACACCGAGTAAGTATGAACTTAATTCAAGGCAGAATTAAAGGAGTATATTGCAGCGAACAGCTCTATTATGCAATAAATCAAATTAATTCTTTAGAAGGACACAAGAAAAGAATTGAACCTATTAAAACATGAATGATTATTTTCCCACTCTTCCAAGGAATTCACCGGATAGATTACAAACACATCCCCTAGCGATTGCCCTTTTGCACCATTCGTCGCAAACGCCGAACTAACAGAAATACGATGCCGAACACGATAGGAATCGCAATACCGGTTGCTAGCTCTACATTTATGCTCACACCGGCTGCTTGCACTGCCTTGAATCCGTACGCTGCCAATCCCACCAAATAATAACTGAGCACAACGATAGAGAGGCCTTCTACGGTTTCTTGCAAACGTAATTGCAGATGGGCGCGTTGATCCATAGATTTCAGTAAATCGCGACTCTGTTTTTCCATCGAGATTTCCACTCGGGTACGCAATAAAGATGAAGCACGCTCCACCCGAATCGAAAGCGTCTCCAGTTTATTACTCACCAGGGTACAAGTACCCATGGAAGAGGACAGCCGCTGCTCTATAAACTCCTTAAACATTTGTAAACCTTGGATACGTTTCTCGCGTAATTCGGAGACGCGCAATCTAACAATGTCATAATACATCGCTGAAGCATTAAAACGCTGACTGGTTCGCGCAGAGATACGCTCAATTTCAGCCGCTAATTGAGTCAATGCATTTAATAAGTGTTGCTCATCTTCCAAAGACTCTAGGTTAATATTGTTCTCAGTCAGTGCCGCTAAACGTTCATCAAAATGGGATAATTCGGGGATGTAGGCCCGCATTATGGGTACGGGCAACATGGCCAACATACGATAAGTTTCGATCTCCAGCAGGCGTTGCACTAAACGCGCGGCCTGACGCCGGCGCAATTTCACATCATGAATTAAAATCCGCCCAAAACCATCGGTATGAATTTGATTGTCCGTCCAAACAATGGCATTGCCAGCGGTTACTTCTGAACCAATCACCGTATTTGAAGCAAACAACTCGGACAATTCTTTCAAGCTTCTCTGCGCGCGCGTTCTATGATCGAGCGCGATATGCGTGGCGACGATAACCTCACCCGGCAGTGTCGCCAACCACTCTTGCGGTACATAATTTATCGCAGGTTCGTCAAACGGGGTTTCGAACGGCGCGCTGTGAAAAAAAGTATAGGTAGAATACTCCGTATGACGCTCCCAGATTATCCGGTATACACCTAACAAAGCGCTAAAATGAGTGCTATCTAATGAGGGCGGGATGACGCCGTAACGATCACATAACTGAGCAATAAGTCTGCGCTCTTGAGCAGCCTGATCATTATCGCTGAGCAATACTAAGTGCGATATTTGCGTAGGTGCCTCTAATAGCTCAATCGTGCCGGCATGTAGCTCACTGTGTAACTTAAAACGCTGTCCGTGTTCAGCAAGCCCTAAGAGTTTATTTTTCAACGGGCCGGGCGCCTCCGCTAAAGACTGGGACGGCGGTATTTCAAGATTCATAATTTATGTTGCTTCCTTGGTAACAGAGATTTTCTAAACAAAGTTATCCTGTTGCATCTTGTTATTCAACCTAGAATCCGCAGTTGAACGACATGCAGAGTGCGCTCATCCTCTGGGTTAATTCAACAAACAAGCTCATTCGTTTTCTCAGCAATCGCTTAACAATACCTCATAGCGGTCAACTGCGGAATATAGGTTCAACCATAGACATATTACAACCGAATGACAATTGAAAATCAAAGGAAGAGTTTGGGTATGTTTAGCAGCTATACACACCACTCTTTAAAGCGGTATTTTACAGCCTTGCAGGACTGGATTAAAAAGATAGGAAAAAGGGCGTCTGAGACACCCTTTTTTGGAAACTTGCTGCGGATTACATAGGGATAACGTTTAACGCTTGCAATCCTTTGTCACCACGCTCAGTTTCAAATGAAACCGCTTGACCTTCATCCAAGGTTTTATAACCCTCACCGACAATTGCGCGAAAATGAACAAAAACGTCTTCGCCACCATTTTCTTGAGAAATAAAGCCAAAGCCTTTATCGGCGTTGAACCACTTAATAGTACCCGTTAATTTAGACATGATGTCTCCTAAAGATTTTAGAGTTATATGCAATAAAGCACGCGTAAGCCAGCGAATAGAATTACTTAATAACGACAAACAAGTAAAGAATGACGATCTTCAGGACAACAGGTCTTAATAATCGAAGAAATGTAGCGAAGTGTTTCAGTTTTAAATTGTTGCAAAGTAAGCAGATATGTTTCAACAGGCCAGGCTACAGAGTAACAGAAAAATAAAAAAAGTATAGCTTTATCTTTAACTCAAGACCCCCTTAGGGGGAAATACAAGGTGCTTAGCCATCGCAAAATGCCCTGTTAGGTCAATGATATCGACTTATTTTACCTTATAACTTTAGCTGCACTTGCAGCCATAGTTTGTTGGTATCGACCTTATAAGTATCTGCCGAATATCGTGCATACTTCACCGCTGCTGAGTAGTTTTTGCCGAGTTTTTTGGCGACTAAAAAGTTAAGTTCGGTTCCGTAATCGGCACTACCGTTGTCCGCCGTATAGTTGTGATATACCACCATTAACTTGGTCGCCATCACTTTACCACCTAGCGAAATATACAAATCTTGCAAACCGTCTAGCGGAGTCGCCAAAAATTGATCGCTCCATCCATTGAATGCGTGTTTGGTCGCTAACGGGGTAGAAAAACCATAAGCACCATCACCCCCTAAAACTTCGTAACCAAGCTTTGCGTTAACATGACTCACCGTGGCACCTAACTCACCCAGCATATAGTTTGCGTCAATCGTACTTGCACCGTCTTGGTAAGCACTTTGATTAGCGTATTCAGCCGTATAAAGCAGTTTCATCGTAGTACTTAGCGCCATCGCACCGGTAAAACGCAGGCCAATCGTTTGCTGAGATCTGGCAGGGGTATCTACAAAATCCAACAAATATCCATAGCCCGTCAGTTTAGCAAAGCCAAGCCCGCTATAAGAGGCATTAACAATGTGGGCGGCTACTTTGTTGTCACCACCGGTAATGCCGTTGACATTGTAGACATAAGCGTAAGTTGCTTTGGTATCCGTCAAAGAAGTGTTTATTAACGCCAAGGAATCCAATGTTTGCTCGTTTTGACGCCATCCCACGTTACCCACAAAACGCGCATTATCCAGAATAAGCCGTTGCCTCCCCCATTTTACAAGCGTATCACTGATGCCGGTATAACTGAGATTAGCCTGATTAATTTCTGCCCCTGTGGGATCAGCAACGACGGGATAATTGGTTTTTCCATTGAATGTATTATTGTACTTTTGCCCGAAATAAGCCGTCACGCTTTCCATCTCTACAAAGCCGCTAAGGCCATTAACCCTACCCGTGGTGTAGCCTAAACGAGTGCGCACGGTCAACGCATTAGCATCATCCGGAAGACTATCCTGCGCAACATTTTCAGCCCGCATTCGAATATTTAAATTGGGCTTACCGTTAATAAATGCCTTGGTCACTCCCAATGCTTGACTATTCAGAGGCAGACCAAGAGACAATGCCAGCGATGTCGTCATGACGGCAATACAACGGTGTCTTGAATTGAGCGATTTCATGTCATCTCTCCTAAATACGTTTTTGCGTATTCAGTGTGCCTATCCTCTCTGCAATCAGCGAGCTACACACGATTGTTTGGATACGCCCAAGCTAACGTCTAATATCTCATTGATTGCTCGGGAATTAACACACTACCCGTAAAAATACTGATGCACCTAGCAAGCTCCATACCGTATTACCAACAACGCCAATATCGCCAAGCATTACATTTTTTGCCGATTCATTCGATTGCTAAGCATCAGGGTCTGCAACATCACGAGCGGATTTTTTACTATACGTCTTTCGCCATCACTAATGCATCTTCACGCCCTTTATTTGCAGGGTAATAATTTTCTCTGAGAGCAATTTCATTAAACCCCATGTCCTCATACAAACGTATCGCAGTAATATTCGAAGAACGAACCTCTAAGAAGACCGAATTGACTTTTTTTGTCTTAGCTATATCAATGAAATGGCTCATCATTTTTCGACCATAACCCTTGCGTCGTCGCCCCCTATTGACGCAGACGTTAAAGATATGCGCCTCTTCGGCAGCGATAGACATGAGTCCATAAGCAATAATCTCTTGCTGATCGACAAACACTTGCGCAATATATCCAACTTTCAAGCAATCTTCAAAAATACCCAGAGTCCACGGATGCGCATGACCTTCATTTTCTAACTGGATAATCGTCGGTAAATCTTGCACTGTCATCGCACGGAATTTTTGTTCTTTGTTTAACACTTGCTCTTCAATTTCAATTTATTGCTTATGCAACAACTTCAGTACTTGCAACAGATCTTGCCAGGATTTTCTTTTTGCTAATGGGCTGCGTAATAAATAGGCGGGATGATAAGTTGCGATTAGTGGAATATTTTGCTCACCAAAGTAATGCGTTTTTCCCCGTAATCGACCAATAGTCTCTTTACTCTTTAACAGGTTTTGTGCAGAAATTCGCCCAACAGAGAGTATGACTTTAGGCATAATGAGTTTAATTTGCTGTTGTAAAAAGGGGTTGCAGTTAATCACTTCTTCTGCGCGAGGATCTCGATTATTGGGCGGGCGACATTTCAAAATATTGGCGATAAAAACTTGCTCACGTTTAAACCCTAGCGCAAATAACATTTCATCGAGTAACTTCCCAGCACGCCCAACAAATGGCTCTCCTTGACGATCTTCATCCGCGCCCGGTGCTTCTCCGATAACCAAACAATCGGCGGCATGGTTGCCTACTCCAAACACGGTATTGCTTCGCGTCTTATGTAATTCACATTGCTGACAATGGGAGACTTTTCTTGCAAGCATTTCCCACTTTTCTGCCATGTTTGGTTTAATCGGAATTTCAGCATCTGCCTGAAGCACTGAACGAGCGGGGGTAGCAGATACATTAGTCGTATCTATTTCCTTTGCTGACATTTCACTAAGAGTAGATTCCGCTTCGACACTTTCCGCACTCCCAGTCGTTTGACTTATTGTTTCTGCAAAAAATCCAGGACGAACCTCCCAATAGGATAAACCCATCGCTTCTAAATATTTTTTCTGATAATTATCCAGCGACATAAACGTATTTCACACATCCCCATGTTGCGGATGAGATTTTTCTGGCGTTTGGCTTAGTTTATTTAAGGCATTGATATAAGCTTTGGCTGAGGCTATAACAATGTCAGTATCTGCTCCCTGGCCATTGACCACACGTCCCGATTTTTCTAGTCGTTAATGTTTTTTCTGACAAAAACAAAACAAAGAAGGGTCTTGCCGGTGAAGCTTA
>CAZWUO010000128.1:4872-10918 GCA_964636675.1 uncultured Ectothiorhodospiraceae bacterium | reverse complement strand
GAGCATTGTTGCTGACGTGAAAAAATTTGGCTCCACCGGTAAAAAAACCGCGGTTGTTTCCACTATCAACGGAGATGCCAACATACCTTTTTATAAAGAGCTAGGTAATCAAGGTGTTTCTGCTGAAGATATTCCAGTGATTGCATTTTCCGTGGGTGAAGAAGAATTATCGGGTCTGGATACAGGGCCGTTGGTTGGACACTTGGCCGCATGGAATTACTTCATGAGCGTGGAGTCTGACGAAAACGAAGCATTCATCAATGCTTGGCATAAATTTATCAAAGACAAAAAACGGGTCACCAACGACCCTATGGAAGCGCATTATATTGGTTTTAATATGTGGGTTAAGGCGGTAGAAAAAGCGGGCACTACTGATACCGATGCCGTTGCCAAAGCGATGATAGGTCTTACCACGCCTAATTTGACTGGGGGTATCGCAGTAATGAATTCAAACCATCATTTATCCAAGCCCGTATTGATTGGCGAGATTCAAGATGATGGTCAGTTTGAAACGGTATGGCAAACTGCTGATACAGTGATTGGTGATGCTTGGTCAGATTATCTTCCAGGCAGTAAAGATCTCGTATCATCGTGGATGTCTCCGATGAACTGTGGGAATTACAATGTCAAAACGGGAAAATGCGCGGGTTCTGAAGTTGTAGCTGCTAATTAATTTCTTGGGAGGGGAGAAGCGCACACCATAATTTGCGCATCTAACGTTCATTGCTGTCTGTCTTGGTAGGTACTGTTTTTTTTGGTGCTTGCAGAACCTGCTAAGACAGCCTTAGGGCGAGATGATAGCTGAGCCAGATGATTATGGTGGGCACCTTTCTTCATCACGTGTCCTGCCTCTCGGGGCACCATGTCTATTATTTGCAAACGCATATCCCAATCGTTACGGGTATATTTAGGCTCGACGGTGAAGCCCATTCTACCAACAGTCGCTCGTCTATTTGCAAGGGAAGCTTCATCCAAGATTTTCAAGGTTTAATAGCCACTATTTTTGGAGCACTGCTGAGTGGTCGAATTCCTCAAAATCGCATATATGAACGAAGTGAGCTTGTCTCCAGCAACGGCTAGGATGAACTCGATTAGAGTAATAAATATGAATTATAGAAAGACCTCGTTTAGCCAAATCATTCTCAGTATTTTGTTATTTATTGGTATTGTTAATAGTGGCTTCGCTGCAACACTATCCGATCAGGCATTCAAACAAGCATTACAGACACTCAATGAAAAAAGCTTTTCGAAGAAAATACAAGCCATAGAAAAATTTTCGATTATTGAGCATCCTAAAACGCGCTTTGTATTGCAATCCTTGCTCGACGGAAATTTATTTTATCGAAAGGCCGATAAACAGGTATTTTTCGCAGAAAAAAAGGACAGCGAGTACTTGTTGAAAGACGTGGTGAGTTTACAAATCATTGCTACTGTTGGTAAACGAAAAGCAAAAAAAATAAGGATTAATAATAAAATAAGAAAATTACTCAGATTAAAAATCTCCGCGATGAGTTTACACCACGCTGATCCTAAAGTAAGACATCAAGCGGTTAAAGAAATGATGAAAGAGGTATCGGCAGACACCGCAAATATATTACGCCAAAAGCTTGCTACTGAGAAAGATGCAACAGTATCCAGTCGCATGCGCGTCGCTATTGCCTTGTTTGATTTAACCAGTGAGGATAAAAACCTAAAAATAACGGCTTTAAAAACGCTTAGTGAGAGTGCGAGCACGGAAACTAAATATGCTGTTATACGTATTTTAGAAAAAAATGCACAAGGCTCATATATCGAACAAGATCAAGAAATAATTCAACATGCAGTGCAAGCCTTAGATGGCATTGAGACCCAACTTAAGTTTTACGGGTTTATTGAAACACTATTTTTTGGTCTGAGTCTAGGCTCAGTTCTGTTACTCGCTGCGATTGGTTTGGCGATTACGTTTGGAGTCATGGGGGTCATCAATATGGCCCATGGTGAGTTAATTATGCTGGGTGCATACACGACATATGTAATCCAATTATTCATGCCGAATAATATTGAGTATTCGATATTCGTCGCTATACCCGCTGCGTTTATCGTTGCCGGTACGGTAGGGATAATGATCGAGCGTGGTATTTTGCGTTTTTTATATGGTAGGCCATTGGAAACCTTACTCGCCACCTTTGGTGTTAGTCTGGTTTTGCAGCAGCTTGTGCGTAGTGTCTTTTCACCCTTGAATCGTTCTGTAGAAACACCCGAATGGATGAGTGGTGCTTGGGAAATTAATTCTGCCTTATCCATTACCTTTAACCGTCTATACATACTTATTTTTTGCATCTTAGTATTTTTAATCCTGTTAATGATATTGAAAAAAACCTCACTCGGGTTGCATATCCGTGCGGTCTCACAAAACCGCCAAATGGCAAAAGCCATGGGGGTACGCAGCGAATGGGTGGATGCAATGACCTTTGGTCTTGGCTCGGGTATCGCGGGAGTGGCTGGGGTTGCCTTGAGTCAGTTAAGCAATGTAGGGCCTAACATGGGACAAGCCTATATTATCGACTCTTTTCTGGTGGTGGTGTTTGGCGGTGTTGGAAATCTTTGGGGAACCTTTGTAGGGGCCATGTCACTCGGTGTTGCTAATAAATTTCTGGAGCCTTGGTCGGGTGCCGTACTCGCAAAAATATTCATTCTTGTTTTTATTATTTTATTTATCCAAAAAAAGCCGCGTGGACTGTTTCCGCAAAAAGGCCGATCAGCGGAGAATTAAGCGATGTCTAAACACGCAAATATGAACAACAAGAGCTTAATCACCAAATTATTTCTGAGTGATAAAGGCAGTAAAATATTTTTTGCATTATTGCTTACGCTGACCATCGTGGTACCGATACTGAATCTGTTGGTGCCCGCTGATTCCGCCTTGCACGTCTCCGCGTACACATTAACACTGCTCGGTAAATATTTGTCATTTGCTTTGCTGGCGGTAGCACTTGATCTGGTCTGGGGATATTGTGGCATATTGAGTTTAGGCCACGCCGCTTTTTTTGCGCTCGGTGGTTATGCGATGGGCATGTACCTCATGCGTCAAATTGGTGATCGTGGGGTGTATGGTAACCCTGAATTACCCGATTTTATGGTGTTCCTCGATTGGCAAGAGTTGCCATGGTTTTGGCATGGCTTTGATCAATTTTGGTTTGCCATGTTAATGGTTATGTTAGTGCCTGGCCTGCTTGCTTATGTGTTTGGCTGGCTGGCTTTTCGTTCACGGGTAACCGGTGTTTATCTTTCTATCATTACCCAGGCGCTTACTTATGCACTCATGCTGGCATTCTTCAGAAATGAAATGGGTTTTGGAGGAAATAATGGTTTAACCGATTTCAAGGATATTTTGGGTTATAGCTTACAAAGTGATACGACGAGAGTGGCGCTTTTCCTAGCATCTGCGATCGCGCTGATGCTGGGTTATCTCGTTGCTAAATATATTATCAGCTCAAAATTAGGACGTGTTACCGTCGCAATAAGAGATGCCGAAGATAGGGCGCGGTTTGTCGGCTATAAAGTCGAGAGCTATAAACTTTGGGTGTTTACCTTCTCGGCAATATTGGCAGGTATCGCTGGAGCCTTATATGTGCCTCAGGTAGGCATTATTAATCCAGGGGAGTTTTCGCCACTTAATTCGATTGAATTAGTGGTATGGGTTGCGGTGGGTGGGCGCGGCTATTTGTACGGTGCGGTACTGGGTGCCTTCATTGTAAACTTTGCGAAGACTTATTTTACCGCCGCATTGCCCGAAGTTTGGTTATTTGCATTAGGTGGTTTATTTATATTTGTTACCATTTTTCTGCCGCAAGGCATTGTTGGTTTGATCGCTAAAATGACGCAGCAAAAAAAGCCGCTGCCATCACTAGACGATAGACCGATTAAGCCCCAAAGCAGGGAGCCAAAAGCTAATGCCTAGATTTAAAGAAACCATGCGCAGGGATAGGGTGTTTGATTTTATGGTGCCCGGTGGCAGGCACGCGGTATTAGTCAATCAACTCGATATCTCGCATGATATAGTTTTATATGTTGAAGGTATCTCGGTCAGTTTTGATGGATTTAAAGCACTGAATGATTTGAATCTCTATATTCGCAATGGTGAGTTGCGTTGTATTATCGGGCCGAATGGTGCGGGTAAAACAACGATGATGGATGTGATTACCGGGAAAACCAAACCCGATGCAGGCACGGCTTTTTTTGGTCAAAGCATGGACTTGACGCGCATGACCGAATACGAGATTGCATCCGCAGGTATTGGTCGCAAGTTTCAAAAACCTACCGTTTTTCCCGCGCACACCGTGTTTGAAAATCTAGAACTTGCCATGCATTGTGATAAACGTGTATGGGCCTCTCTGTTTGCAAGCCTGAGCAGTGAGCAACAAGATCACATACTCGATGTATTGCATACGATTATGTTAACTGAACAAGTTAATTTGCCGGCAAAAAATTTATCCCATGGGCAAAAGCAATGGTTAGAAATCGGCATGTTACTCATGCAAAATCCAAGATTATTATTAGTCGATGAACCGATAGCAGGCATGACGCATCAAGAAACAGAACGTACCGCAGAACTGCTTACCAGCCTTGCTGGAAAACATTCTGTTGTTGTCGTTGAGCATGATATGGAGTTTGTGCGCTCGATTGCTAAAACCGTAACCGTATTACACGAAGGACATGTGCTGGCTGAAGGCAGCATGGAGGAAGTGCAAAACAATCCAAAAGTGATTGAAGTCTATTTGGGAGAATAAACATGCTTGATATCAAAGGACTCAATCAATTTTATGGTGAAAGCCATACCTTATGGGATGTGGATTTACACATTGAACAAGGTGATTGCATTTGTTTAATGGGTCGCAACGGTGTTGGCAAGACTACTTTATTAAAAGCCATCATGGGTTTAATTCCGTGTAAGTCCGGCAGTATCGTATTTGAAAATACAGAAATGTTAAAACAAGCCGCTGAAAAACGGGCAAGAGTGGGTATTGCTTATGTGCCGCAGGGCCGCGAAATATTCCCCCGGTTAACGGTGGAAGAAAATCTACGTGTTGGTTTAGCATCACGTCGTGACAAGGTAAAAGTCATACCTGAAAGAATATTCGAATTATTTCCTGTACTCAAAAAAATGATGCAGCGCCACGGCGGTGATTTATCCGGTGGGCAACAGCAACAACTTGCCATTGGTCGCGCACTCGTGCTTGATCCCAAGGTGTTGATACTCGACGAACCTACCGAAGGTATCCAGCCCAATATCGTGCATGATATTGGCAGCATTCTAATGCGGCTAAACCATGAAGAGGGTATTACGATACTCATCGTCGAGCAAAAACTTCCATTCGCTCGCCGCATCGGTAAAAAATTCATGCTCATGGATCGAGGTCGCAATGTCGCCTTGGGAGAAATGCAAGCATTGAATGAGGCATTAATACAGAAGTATTTGACGGTTTAACCTAGAATCCGCACTCTGTTTTAGTTTTATGGCACAGGCCCAAGAGGCTTAACCCAAAAAGACAATGCAAACAGTGTGGGTTTAGCGCAGGCTGGATAAGTGGTAGCGGTATCACCTATCGGCGGTATTTCGATAATCAGTTTGTGAATGTTACATTCATCTAAAAATTCATGGTAATTGTAATTAATTTACTTTATCTTGAACATTATATCCCTGAGACTCGAATCCAGCTAAAGACAAAATATTTATTATGTTAATGTATTGTAGTTTATGAATGAGTCGTAATATGTCTATATCTAAGTATTAAAAAGTGAATCAGTGAACGCCGTACGCACACATAAGACTTGCTGTCCGTTTGTATATCATCATGTCCCGCGAACAGAGTTGATAAATCAGCTTGCTCAAACGGCTATACCTGTAACCGCTGTGATTGCGCCACCGGGTTTCGGGAAAACGACGTTTGTTTCACATTATATTGAGTCACTTCAAGGGATATCGCTTTGGTATTGTGTAGATGATGGCGACGCTGATTTAGCCAGTTTTTTTCACTATTTCAGTCGTGGGATAATCGATCTTAGC
>CAZWUO010000128.1:0-4862 GCA_964636675.1 uncultured Ectothiorhodospiraceae bacterium | reverse complement strand
CTTATGGGGGGGTTATTCCTGGCTATCAGGTAACAGATGCGCTTAACATAAAAGCATTCGCACGGCGTTATTTTAGTAGTGTCTATCAACGCTTGGATCAGCCTTTTCACATTGTGTTCGATGATGTTCAAGAATGCCAAGCGCAACAATGGGCAGATGTTGTGGGTGTGGCAATCGATGAGTTGCCTCTTGCTTGTCGAATGATATTGGTGAGTCGGGAGACTTTGCCCGCAGAATTTGCACGTTTGAAAGTGAATCAGAAAATTCATACTATTGACGAAAATAGTCTGCGGTTTAATAATCAAGAACTTGCTAAGCTTGCGTCACTAAACAATATTCCTGCGCTAACACTCGAAAAAAGCAAACAGATACAAGAGACCATGAAGGGTTGGGCGGCAGGTCTGACCTTATTGTTTTCGAATGCTGATTTCTTGCATCAGGATGCACTATTAGCCGTAGATACGAAACAGGACTTGTTTGATTATTTTGCAAATGAAGTCTTGCGAAATCTAAGCACAGAAGTACACGATGTTTTGTATCGCAGCTGTTTTTTGAAAGATATATCGGCAGTACATGCGATAAAATTGGCTGCAAACCCAGCGGCAGGTGATATTTTACAAGAGCTGTATAAACGAAATTATTTTATTTATCGAGTGGACGATGGCGAAAAAATATTTCGTTTCCATCCACTGTTTAAGTCATTTCTAGTGACGCAAAGTCAGAAAAATCTCAACACTGAAATATTGCGAGAAATTCAACAAAAATCTTTCACCGTGCTGGTAGATGATGGTGCGCTTGCGGAAGCCGCTTCCTTGTTAATTGATTCGACGAATTGGGCGCAACTAATACGTTTTACGATTCAATATGCGCAGGAGCTCGTTACCTCTAACCGTATATCGACTTTGTCCAAATGGTTACAGCATATTCCAGAAACGATGATAGAAGAATCAAGTTGGTTATTGTTTTGGAGAGCGATATGCATTCTTCCAATAAGGCCTAAGTTTGCAAGGAAAGATTTAATTAAGGCGTTTGAATTATTCAGCGCTGCCGATGGGTCTACCGGTCAATGTTTGTGTTTATCCGGCATCATTGATAGTTACGTATATGAACGCGACGATTTTTTTCCTTTAGACCCATGGATTGCGCACGTCGATGACCTTGAAAAGACTGTACTATCCCAAGTATCTCCACACGCGATTGCTAGACTATCTATAAGTATGTTTACCGCTTTGTCTCATCGCTCGCCTAATCACCCACGGATCGATGCGTGGTTAAAGCGGGTGCAAAATATTCCATCGAGTGCATTACCCCCTTTTCTTGATGTTAAACGAAAAATATATATTATTTTACATTATCTCTGGCAGGGAGATTATCGCTCTGCGGAAATGCATCACACGTTGTTGTTGAATAAGATGCAGGATAATAATGATCCGATTACAAAAATACTATCACAGATCATTCATTGCTGTGTTTTGTGGATGTCACTAGGAGACTGTAAAAGCGCCCTAATGGTTGCAAAACAAGGTTTAAAAGAAGCTAAAAATTATGCGATGTCAGTGACAAATATTAGTCTGCTCAGTCATGGTGCAGCAGCGGCGTTAATGATGGGTGATACCAAAGAAGCGGGCAATTTTCTGCAAAGTGCAGCTTGTTATGAGGATGAGTCTCAGCGCACACATTTAGTATTTTACTATTTACTGCATGCTGTGCATTCCTATCAGTGCTCGGATATTGAAGCGGCATTCCAGCATTCGCAGAATGCAGTACGTTATGCCTTTCAGGTTGGTATCCCATTTTTTGAAACAAGTGCTAAAAATCTTCTAGCACAGTTTTATTTTGTAAAAGGCGATATCCAACGAGCGACGCAAACTAGAATTGAAGCAAACGCAATGGCACTTCAGACAAATAATTATATACAGCAATTTAATGCGCAGTTGTTTGGCGCAATTCTCGATTTTTTTAAAGGGCATCCGGAAGTAGGGTTGCGTTCCGCAGGGAATGCCCTAAGACTGGCAAAGCAGTATAAACTGTTACCCGGTTTATGGGTTTGCAATGACGAATTATCGGAAGTATTAGTGGAGAGTATTCGGAACGGAATTGAATCCGAGTATGCTCATTACATTATCGATAAGCGCGGTTTGGTGCCGCGAGAGCCCCCTTATGACATAGCCGATTGGGTCTGGCCTATTCGCATTACCACATTAGGTCGATTTGAAATTAGCATTAATGGGCAGCTGTTAAAACCTTTTAGTCGTAGCCGACCAAAAGTATATTCCCTGTTAAAAACTCTTATCGCCTTTGGTGGGGAGAATGTCCGCGAAGAGCTTATCAGTGAAACCGTGTGGCCGGATTCAGATGGCGATACTGCACACCAAATATTTGATACCACTCTTTTTCGCTTGCGCAAACTTCTAGGTCAGAGCGAAGCGATTATAAATCGCGAAGGAAAATTATCGCTGAATCGAAAAATCTGTTGGCTCGATACTTGGGCATTGGATGCCAGTGCCGAAAAATTAGTTTGCATTGGTAAAAATAGAAGTGATAATAACGTAAGCGCTCAGATAGCGCACTACTTCCATCAGTTAAATACTTTATATACCGGCGATTTTTTACATGCTGCCGAGCAACTTCCTATCGTGATCCAGAAAAGTGTGAAAATACGTAAAAAATGGACTCAAGCAATCTATATTGTTATTGATTATTGGACGCGAAACCATTCTTTAAAAGATGCTGAGGTCGCTTTAGAAGCACTCATAGCGAGTAATCCCATCGAAGAGAAGGCCTATTGCTTAATGATGAATTTATATATTTCACAAGGTCGTTATTCCGCGGCGGCTGTGGTCTATGAGAATTGCGTAAAGGCATTAAAATTAGGCTTGGGCGTCATTCCATCAACAGAAACTAAACTCATCTTAGCAAAAATAAAAAAGACAGATGTCTAAAGAAAAATAATGAGGGCCTGTTGATGCGATATTTTTAACGAGTTAAACTGCAAATTTTGAGATATTTACTAATAATGCTATGCATTCCATACTCAATGCATTCAACGGTAAGTACATGGCCAATTGAGACCTCAAGAATTTCATTAATGGTTAAAAACTTTGATAAATTTGCTAAGTCCAAATCATGTCCCGCATTAACACCTATGCCCAATTTTTGAGCTTCAATAGCTGATTTTTTATATTGATTAAAGACAGTGTCATGCACTTTTTTGTTAAAGGTTGTAGCATATTTTTCTGTGTATAGCTCAATTCTATCTGCACCGGTATTTGCTACTAATTTAATGTGGCTCGGGTTTGGGTCAATAAAAATAGAACTTCTAATTCCTTCTGCAGTGAGTTGGCTACAAATATTTTTAACAAAATCACCATCTTTTTCCAAATTCCACCCATGATCAGAAGTTAATTGTTCTGGGCTATCCGGCACTAAGGTGCATTGATCAGGTTTTATCCTGGTGACTAAGTCCATAAAATTTTGTGACGGATAACCTTCAATATTAAATTCCACTGCGGAATTATTCGCAAGCAATTCCCCTAAATCCACCGCATCCTTTTTTGTAATATGCCGTTCATCTTGCCGCGGATGGACGGTGATTCCGTGAACCCCTAATGCGATCATTTTATTCGCAAATTCAACTACATTGGGATAATCACGCCCTCTTGAATTTCTTAAGAGAGCAATTTTGTTTAAATTTACACTTAAATTTGTCATATGACCGATATTTTTGATTTTTGGGAGCATGTCACGGAATGCGCCTTGTTATACATTTTTAAAAACTGAGTCATGCGTGAATATCCTTTTTTTAGAGAAAATTTCTATGTACTACATGAAAATTAGAATACTGGTTGAACTGTTCAGATAACGCCACGGGTATATTTTACTTCAGAATTGACAAATTTTGAATACTATTTTGTCTTGCTTAAGAGCACCTACTTTTGATGCTAAGAAATAAATGTAACGCACAATGTAACGCACATTGATACCTGAACCCTAAACACTATGGGTATATTACTCGATATGTCGTTTTTACTACACCGCTGGCATAGGTTTTCGTTTTTAAATGACAAAGTTGAATTTCATTTTTAATCTCCGAAAAAAGCGGAATTCCTTCCCCAAGAAGTATAGGAATTGTAGATATTGTTATTTCTTTAACAAGCCCATCATTCAAAAAACTAGAAATCGTGTATCCTCCATCAACGTATATTTTTTTATATCCTTCACTGCTTGCCCATGACCTTAATTCGATAGGAGAGCAGGACTTTACTTCTATTCTTTGTTGGTGATTATGCGAAATATTGAGTGTACGATGACTTAAAACAACAACATTTTTTCCTGAATATGGCCAATCATCAAATGCAATCACTTTTTCATAAGTATTTCGCCCCATAACTAACACATCCATTGAATTCATAAATTCCTGATACCCATAATCCTCATCTGCAACTTCAACTTCAGATAACCAATCGATGTTTCCATTTTTTCGAGCAATGAAAGCATCTAAACTTGTTGCAATATATACATACGCTCCGGTAACCATATAATCTCCTTAGACGCGTGTGTGATAATTTAGCGTATTTCGTTCATCCGGAAAACTCGCTGGCGGATAGCAAATTTTTTTCCTGTTACAAGAATATAAAATAAATGCACTAGCAGTATTTTTCAAGTCAATTGTCGCTTTCTATTTAAGTGAAGATATTGTTAAAATGTTGGATTTTACCAAGCTAAAGGCCTAATTCCGTTACAGGGCATAAGACTTAAAATAATACTACTCGCCAATATCTTCTTGCCACAAATTAGCATTTTCTTCAATAAACGTTTTCATCATTTCAACCCTTCTCCCAGCATTTCCTCCAGCTCTCCCA
>CAZWUO010000127.1:0-11033 GCA_964636675.1 uncultured Ectothiorhodospiraceae bacterium | reverse complement strand
TTTTTGGCTTAACTTTATGCCCTATACCATACTTTGTACCCGCTTCATAAACACCCTCCATCTCACCCTCCAGGCCTTAGGAAGCTATCAATATTAATCAAAAATGTAAAAACTGATTCTATAATCAGTACTGTTATTATATACAGTCTTTTTTAAAACGCCAGAATTAATCAAAATGTAATAATTGTATACATGCCTATAATGGTTTATTATTACCGTAAGCACTTAGGGTCTGTTGGCGTTTCATTTTTATCACTGCTAGAGATGAAACAATAGTTATAACTACAGATGCATCTATACCCATGGCGTTTAGGATTTAGGTATCCAAAAATGACTGGAGAATTATTACAACACAGCTGTATTAATGAAACCTCAAAATTACTCGATATTCCGGGTAAAAAATTATCGTCTGTTGAATCCCCTTACCCTATTCACCCAAGCCAAGCCCTGACAGCTGCCATCGATATCGCGGATGATCGTCTGCATTGGGCTGCTTTTCATTGGGGGCTCATCCCGCATTGGGCAAAAGACCAACGAATTGGCGAAAAAATGCATTATGCGAGAGCGGAAACACTGACAGAAAAACCCTCCTTCCGTACCGCTTATCGATTCAGACGATGCATCATCCCTGCTGACGTTTTTGTCGAACAAAAAACTGGCTCGGGATCTCTCCCAATCCGCACCTACACGATAAAGCATTCAAATAAAGCTCCATTGTTGATTGCTGGACTATGGGATCATTGGGAACACAAACAACAACGCATACAATCATGCGCTGTGATTACCACATGCTCACACGGCAAATTTCACCCCTACGCCGAGCGTATGCCTGCTATACTCACAATAGAAAATGCGCAACAATGGTTAAACCATAAAATCGAGGATACGCAAACGCTTTCTAACTTATTATTGCAAGCCCATTTAGACATCAAACTGGATTTTATTAACACGGACTCTTTAACACATATTGCAACGATAAAACCAAAACTCCCCAATGCTGAAACCCACAGCCTTAATACCAAACGATTATTTTAGATTTATGAAGCACAAATCAGACGTTTCAAATTTTCAACAAAACATGAATGCAAAGCATTCCAACCCCTATAGCTTTGGCACTCAAATTCCAGAATTCGACTTACATCTTTTTGCAGCAGGCAAACACCGGCATATCTACCGTTTTTTAGGTGCCAACCAATGGGAAACTGAAGGTGTAACAGGTTTTTTATTTGCTACTTGGGCACCTAATGCTAAGAGCGTAAATCTCATTGGGGACTTTAACCATTGGGATGCTCGCTGCCACCCAATGCGTCATCGCGGCTCAAGCGGCGTATGGGAAATATTCATACCAAACATAACTGAAAACCAATGTTATAAATTTGAAATACACCAACGTAATAATGCCAACATCATCGAAAAAACCGACCCTTACGGCAAACGTTTTGAGTTAAGACCTAAGACAGCAGCAATAACCTGTGTACCAAGCCAATATAAATGGAACGATAAAAAATGGATGCAACAACGCACGCAAAGTGATTGGTTACACGAGCCTCTTTCGATCTACGAAGTTCACCTGGGTTCATGGATGAAAACACTAGACAATCAATTCCTCGACTATCCAGAGCTCGCACATCGCATTGTAGAATACGTCAAAAATACCGGATTCACACATATCGAATTATTACCGATTACTGAACACCCTCTAGATGCCTCATGGGGCTATCAAGCATTAGGTTATTTCGCCCCCACTAGTCGCTTCGGCACACCCGATCAATTCCGTTATTTTGTCGATTACTGCCACAAAAACAATATCGGCGTTGTCCTCGACTGGGTACCCGCCCATTTCCCTAAGGACAGTCACGGACTTGGACAGTTTGACGGTTCAGCGCTCTACGAACACGCAGACCCTAGACGTGGCGAGCACCGCGACTGGGGGACACTCATTTACAATTACGGTCGCAACGAAGTCAAAAACTTTCTTATCTCAAGCGCACTTTACTGGCTCGAAGAATTTCATCTTGATGGTCTGCGTGTCGATGCAGTCGCATCAATGCTCTATCTTGATTATTCACGCGCAGCCCATGATTGGATTCCTAACCAACATGGCGGCAGAGAGAACCTCGAAGCCATCGATTTTATTCGCGACTTAAATACAGTGACCCATAGCGAACATCCTGGAACCATCATCATGGCCGAAGAATCAACTGCTTGGCCGCAAGTATCCAGACCGGTACATGCCGGTGGCTTGGGCTTTAGCATGAAATGGAATATGGGCTGGATGCACGACACTCTGAGCTATCTGCAAAAAGACCCGATACACCGCAGCCATCACCACAGTCAACTTACCTTTGGACTACTCTATAATTTTACAGAAAATTTTATCTTGCCACTTTCGCATGACGAAGTCGTACACGAAAAAAAGTCCTTACTCTACAAAATGCCGGGAGACGAGTGGCAACAATTCGCTAATCTCAGATTATTATATACCTATATGTTTACCTATCCCGGTAAAAAATTACTTTTTATGGGCAATGAATTCGCTCAAGGATCAGAGTGGAATCACGAAAAATCGCTGGACTGGCATGTCCTCGACTACCCTTTACATAGCGGCATATTGAAACTCATAACTGATTTAAATAGCTTATACCGCAAGCATAAAGAATTGCATCGTGGTGACTTCGACCATCATGGTTTCGAGTGGATCGACTGTAATGACGCCACTCATTCAACCCTGAGTTACTTGCGCCGTGATGGTGAAAAGTTTTTGCTAACCCTTTTTAATTTAACACCAGTGATTAGAAACCATTATCGCATTGGCGTGCCGTTAGCAGGCAGATATAATGAATTATTAAATTCTGATTCAGAAACCTACGGAGGAAGCAATGTAGGCAATCAAGGATATACTATCGCCGATGAAATTCAGTGCATGAACCATCCTTATTCTATTGAAGTAAAGTTACCACCGCTCGGTGCACTGATATTTTGTTTCGATGGAACACAATAAAATAAAAACATCAAGTACCACGAGTATAAAACCACCCTATACAAGGAGAACCACCTTGACTAGCAACATTTCCAGACTTGCTATTGATAATACTAACTTGCTTAACACCGGCATTGGAGATGGCGGCGTTACCAATAAAGAAATCGACGAGTTATCACCGCGACTCAACAAACTGAGAAAACGCATACAGTCGTGGTTAACAGATGACAAACCAAGCTTCTTAAACTTACCCAACATTACCGACCTCGCCTTTATAAAAAACAAGGGCCAAAAAATTGCGAGCAACTATGCTCGAACAATCGTATTCGGAATTGGCGGCTCCTCGCTCGGTGGCGAAATGCTAGTACGCACACTCGGCGACGTAAAACCGCGAAATAGCGTCTCATTTTATGACAACGTAGATCCATCAACGCTGGTTAAGCTCGAGCAAATTGACTGGCGGGAAACGATGCTGCTGGTCATTTCTAAATCGGGAAACACCGCTGAAACGCTGAGTCAATTTCTCACTATTTTACCCATCTTGGAACATCAACTGGGTACCGAAAGTATCGCCGAGCATGTTATTGCTATTACCGAAAACCAAGACGGCGCACTGTATCATTTGGCTGAAGACCTCGGCATCAGCATCATCGATCACCCACCGATTGGCGGACGATTCTCCGTACTATCCGTGGTAGGCCTACTACCCGCTTATGTCGGCGGCGTAGACATCGATGGGGTTATGGAAGGCGCGCGAGCCATGGCCCAACGTTGTGCATTAAATGACATGCAACAAAATCCAGCATTTCACAATGGCGCGGCACATTATTTACATGCAGAACGCAAGCGCACCATTAGCGTTGTCATGCCCTATGCCGACAATCTCCGATTTGTGGTTAACTGGTTCCGCCAATTGTGGGCAGAAAGCTTGGGCAAAATCGACAACTCAGGGGTAAGCCGTGGACTCACGCCCACTGAAGCTCACGGTGTTACCGATCAGCATTCGCAACTACAGCTATTACTTGAAGGGCCGGATGACAAACTCGTCACATTCTTATCTGACCCAGGGTTTCGTTATATGGGAAGACGCATACCCATGCGCTATCAACACATCCCCGCTATTAAACCACTCGCGGGGCACACCATCGGAGAATTATTTATTTCAGAACTCAAAGCGACCCGAACAACCTTGAGTAGACGCGGGCGCCCAAATCGCACACTTGAATTACGCGAACGCGATGCTTACGCATTGGGTGAACTCATTATTTTATTAGAGATGGAAACCGTTGTTGTCGCTGAACTCATGGGGATTGATGCCTTTGATCAACCTGCCGTTGAAGAAAGCAAAGTATTAACTCGCAAATATTTGAACGAACTCGACAAAGTATAACGTAAGGTTTAACGCTTCACGCCCCAACACATGGCTCGATATCGTATCGAGTCCGCGTAATAACTGACTCGATATTTGTATTTACACTTTTTTCAGCGCTTTCACTTAAATTAGACTTCACTGCACGATCATATTAATTGACGACACGCCCTAAGGCGTGTTCTCAATTAAGAACCCCTCCAGCCACCCTGTCAAAAAAAAGTCGTCGTTAAGTAACTCAGAAAACCGCAATAACAACTTTAAGCTATCATTTCTACCGACCATATACTGTTGATAGAACGTACTTTATTTCCTTGCCACGCATACTTTAAGCGAAACTAAAAACGATGGCATACTATCTGCTCCATCTAAATCCTGAACATAAAGTTTATTTCCTACAAGCCGAAGTAGGTAGTAGGAACGACCATTGTTACTGAAATCGTTTCAGCAACAATCTTCTCACTTATTACTTAGGGGATCTCAGATGGAAATGATATACACACTAATAGAAGCAATCGTAATCTCTTTCCTGGTTGGCGCAGTATTAGGCGGCGTTATTGCTGCACACCTACAAAACAAGCACGCTAAACCAGCGATAAAAGCTAAAGTTAAAGACTTCTAAGTAACTCTTTTAAGCTTAGCAAGCCTCGGACTATGTGCGCGCCCGAGCAGGCACTGTTAATGATGCCAAAGGCCAACGCGGATTAACTTTAAACCCCAGATCCTGAGCTTCTCCTGCGGTTAAGCGCAAGCTCCCAGCATAAGCAATCATCGCTCCATTATCAGTACAAAATTCCGGACGTGGAAAATGTACTTTACAACCCAAACGATGAACCAATTCGTGTAAGCGCAAACGCAACTTTTTGTTTGCGCTTACACCTCCCGCTACCACTAACCTAATGCAATCAACTTGCAGCAACGCACGCTTGCATTTTATCGCCAAGGTATCGATGACGGCTTCTTCAAAAGCAAGCGCAATATTGGCTTTCACCTGAATATCTTTTGTCGAGGAATTAAACGTATTAACCGCAAACGTTTTTAAACCACTAAAACTGAAGTCCAAGCCTGGCCTATCCACCATAGGTCGCGGAAACTGATAGGCTCCCAAGCAACCCTGCTCAGCCAATAACGCGATGTTTGGCCCCCCCGGATAAGCTAAACCCATTAACTTAGCCGTTTTATCAAAAGCTTCTCCGGCCGCATCGTCTAAGGATTCACCTAATAAGGTATAATCACCGACTGCTTTAACATAGATCAACTGGGTATGCCCACCGGAAACCAATAATGCAACAAAAGGGAACTCAATATCTGGATCATCGATAAGCGGAGCCAGTAAATGTCCTTCCATATGATGGATCGCCACTGCAGGTAT
The DNA here is from genome assembly GCA_964636675.1 of uncultured Ectothiorhodospiraceae bacterium. Taxonomy (GTDB): domain Bacteria; phylum Pseudomonadota; class Gammaproteobacteria; order S012-40; family S012-40; genus JALUUH01. The sequence goes on along the minus strand of CAZWUO010000127.1, from coordinate 5,312 downwards.
ACCCCATCCCCAAGCCAAAGCACGACCAATAGACGCCCCGACCAATAAGGCTCCCGCCAAACCAGGGCCAGCGGTGTATGCAACACCCTCCAGAGAACTTGCCTCTACAGCCGAATTTTTCATTAATTCTCGTACCAATGGAATGGTTTTTTGAATATGATCACGCGACGCCAACTCCGGCACAACTCCTCCGTACTCAGCATGGAGCTCAACCTGACTATACAAGGCATGCCCTAATAAACCATCTTGGCCATATCCGTTGCTAGAATCGTAGATAGCAACCCCAGTCTCATCACAAGATGTCTCAATTCCTAACACTCTCATCCGCTAACCTCAAAACATATTCATCCAAAAACAAGTGGGGTTGCTAATAAGGATTTGCGCAAACCGCACTTAGCGGGTAAAATCCGCCGTTCTCCGCATAGCGTTCAAACTTTAAGCGGCTCTGCTATAATATATTGTTTTAAGTCCTTACACTAAAAAGGAGTGAATTAGGGCATGCCATTTGTAAAAATTAGAGAAAACGAGCCTTTCGACATTGCACTTCGTCGTTTCAAGCGCTCTTGTGAAAAAGCCGGTGTTTTATCAGAAGTTCGTCGCCGTGAATTTTATGAAAAACCCACCCAAGTTCGTAAACGCAAACAAGCCGCTGCCGTTAAGCGACAACTAAAGAAAAGCTCCAGAGAGTTGAGTATGCGTGATCGTGGAAAAGCCCGAAATCGCGGCCCATTTATTCGTGACGACGCTTAACCAGTCTTAAGTATTTTCAAATCTTAGGTATTTTAAAACAGTGAGCCTGAAAACACGGATTCAAGACGCAGTAAAAGACGCCATGCGTGCACGCGAGAAAGCACGCTTGGGCGTCTTACGGCTCATTACCGCCGCGATAAAGCAGCGAGAAGTCGACGAACGCATTGAATTGAACGATGAGCAGGTACTTGCCGTACTGAATAAGATGCTAAAACAACGCCGCGAATCAATTGCGCAGTACGAAGCTGCAAATCGCGAAGATCTCGCGACCGTTGAAAAAACTGAGATTGAGATTATTCGGGTTTTTTTACCCGAACAGCTTGGCGCAGAGGAAGTGCAAAGAATAGTCCTCGAAGCCATTGCCCAAACCGGTGCATCCAGCATGAAAGACATGGGTAAGCTAATGGGCATATTGCAAGCCAAGACGGCGGGGCGAGCCGATATGAGTGCGGTAAGCACGATGGTAAAAAAGGCACTTTCTGCATAATAACAGGCTTGTGGATTAGCCCTTACGTTGCGCTCCGATGCGCACTGCATTACCCCAAGCCAACGGAGTTTTGCGTTCCATCAGCTATTCAGTATCGATTATTAATATCGTCAGCTCGCGCCTTACTCAGTTAGTTATAATTGCTCATTACTCAGAAAGCTCAAAATCAAGGTGATGAATGAGTGGAAAGATCCCACAAGACTTTATCGATAACTTAGTCACTCGCATTGATATTGTAGACATTATAGACAATCGAGTTCCGCTAAAAAAAGCTGGGCATGAATATAAAGCCTGCTGCCCATTTCATAACGAAAAAACACCCTCTTTTACCGTCAGTCCTAGTAAACAGTTTTATCATTGTTTTGGCTGCGGCGCGCATGGAACAGCCCTTGGTTTTCTAATGGACTATGAACGACTCAGTTTTGTCGAAGCGGTTCACGAACTCGCAAACCTTACCGGCCAAGAAGTACCCACAAATGAGCCATTTAGCAGAAATTCAAAAAAACAACAAATAACCCGCGATTTATTTGAACTACTTGAACAAGCGAGCCATTACTACTGTCAGCAATTAAAAACCCACGCACAGAAAAACCTCGCGATTGACTACTTGCAAAACCGCGGAATTTCTGGCGAAACAGCCAAAATTTTTGAAATCGGCTATTCACCCGAAGGCTGGCATAATCTCAGCAAAAGCTTGAATAACAAAGACGTGGATAACAAAAGCCTGGGTAAAAAAGATTTGGACAACAAACCCGCTAACGAAGAGCATCTACTGCAAGCCGGCCTATTAATCCGTAAAGACAACGGTACAACTTATGATCGCTTTAGGGAGCGCATCATGTTCCCTATTCGCAATAAGCGCGGCAAAATCATTGGTTTTGGCGGGCGAACACTCGATGATGGCACACCTAAATATCTTAACTCCCCCGAAACCGAACTATTTCACAAAGGCCACGAACTCTATGGCCTTTATCAGGCAAGAAAAACACTCAGAGATATACCCCAGCTATTAGTTGTTGAAGGATATATGGATGTCATCTCACTTGCCCAGCACGGAATCCCGTATTCGGTGGCAACCTTAGGTACTGCGGCCACTAAAGAGCATATCGTTGAACTCACAAAAACCAGCAAACGCATCATTTTCTGCTTTGATGGCGACAGGGCAGGCAGACAAGCGGCGTGGAAAGCCCTAGAAACCAGCTTGCCATTACTTGATGGAAGCACTGAGTTTTATTTTATGTTCTTACCCGACGGCGAAGACCCAGACTCGATGATTAAAAAAGAGGGCAAAAATGCATTTATTCAACGCCATAGCGAAGCCCAGAGCTTATCAGAATTCCTGTTACAAACTCTCAGCAAGCAAGCCAATCTTAAATCAATTGATGGGCGCGCCAAACTTGTTGAAATAACTCGACCCTATATTGAGAAAATACCTGGAAAACCTTACCAAAACCTTCTTATCAATAGATTGTCTGAGTTAGTGGCCCTGGATGCGCGAGACTTGTTTCAACGACCACAAAAAAACAATCGCGTTTCCCTTGAAGCCCCGCAAAAACTTGCTAAAGTTAGCAGAACACTAGAACGAATTCCGTCACTGATTAGCTTTATCATAGAAGCCTTATTACACATGCCTGCACTCGCCACTACGATTGATGATATCAACAAATTCAGCAACCTGTCGTTACCTGGCGTCAAAATAATGCAAACCTTGGTTGAGTTTCTAGCAATGCGCCCGCATATAACTATGCCGGCTATTATTGAACATTGGAGACACACCCCGGAAGGAGAGTATCTTGCTGCTCTTGCAAGCAAAGAGCTTTATATACAAGGCGACGAACTCGCGCTCCAGTTTAAGCACGCCCTTGAACGGCTAGAAAAGCAAACAATTGAACAAAAAATTGAATATTTACTCGCGCAGTCAGGACGCAGGTTACTCACCAGCGATGAAAAAAACCAATTAAACACGTTACTGCTGCAAAAAAATAGCTAAAACGAGCAGTTGCAAAAAATACATTGGCGCTTTAAAACTAAAATTTAAACCGACTAAGGCGTACATTGAATAGCATAAAGCGATGAATTCATGTATGCTGCACGGCTATTTTTTCTCTTACAATCGTAATTAATCTGAGGTCTTTTTGTAGGTATGAATTCCCAGCAGCAATCCCAAATCAAGTTATTGATCATAAAAGGAAAAGAGCAAGGATACCTCACCTATCGCGAAGTCAATGATCACCTACCGGATGAAATCGTAGAAGCGGATCAAATCGAAGACATCATAACCATGATCAACGACATGGGCATTCCTGTGCATGAAGTCGCGCCAGATACCGACTCCTTGTTAATGTCTGACAACGCGGTTACTGATGAAGACGCTGTTGAAGAAGCCACCGCCGCCTTAGTTTCTGTCGATACTGACTTTGGTCGAACCACGGATCCAGTACGCATGTATATGCGCGAAATGGGAACCGTTGAGCTTCTTACGCGACAAGGTGAAATCGCCCTCGCAAAAAGAATCGAGGAAGGCTTGCGCCAAGTCGTATCAGGCTTGTCCGCATATCCCAAAACAATTGCAAGCTTTCTAAGTGTCTACACGCGCATCATTGAAGAAGACTTGCGCTTAACTGACTTAATCACCGGCTTTGTCGATCCTAATGAAGATCAAGATGCCATTCCCACACCCGCACCTCCAAGAGCGGATGATGAAGAAGAAGTTGACACCGGCCCTGATCCAGAAGAGGCAAAGGCACTGGTCGAAAGAACAACTTTAGTCAACGACAAATATCGCGCAGCCATAGAAAAACACGGGTATAGACATAAAAAAACCCAATTGCTTGCTGCAGAGCTTTCTGCTGTGTTTTTGGAGTTTAAACTAAACCCACGCTTTACTGCCCGGATACTCCTAGATGTTCGAAATATCGTTAGCCTCGTAAGGCAAGAAGAAAAGAAACTCATGGATATCTGCATCAAAAATGCAAAAATGCCAAAGAAAGAGTTTATCGCTTCGTTTATAAACAATGAAACCAACCCAAGTTGGATTGATGACCTCATCAAAGCCAAAAAACCATACTCTGCTTCCATTGAAGCTCAAGCAGATGATGCCCGTCGCTCGCAAATGAAACTGGCACATATTGAAATGGAAACTGACCTGCCTATTTTCATGTTAAAAGACATTAATCGTAAAATGTCTATCGGCGAAGCCAAAGCACGACGTGCAAAAAAAGAAATGGTCGAAGCCAATTTACGTCTGGTGATTGCGATCGCAAAAAAATATACCAACCGTGGCTTGCAGTTCCTCGATTTAATTCAGGAAGGCAATATCGGCCTAATGAAGGCCGTCGATAAATTTGAATATCGTCGTGGCTATAAATTTTCTACTTACGCAACCTGGTGGATACGCCAAGCCATCACCCGGTCTATTGCCGACCAAGCCAGAACGATTCGAATACCGGTTCACATGATAGAAACGATTAACAAACTGAACCGCGTATCACGCACCATGCTGCAAGAGATGGGACGCGAAGCAACACCAGAAGAATTATCTGAACGCATGGAAATGCCCGAAGATAAAGTGCGCAAAGTTTTAAAAATTGCCAAAGAACCTATATCAATGGAAACCCCTATTGGCGACGACGAAGACTCACATCTTGGTGACTTCATTGAAGATCAAGGGCTGCTCGCGCCTAGCGACTCAGCCACATTTGAAGGCTTACGCGAATCGACAGTGCGTGTTTTAGAAGGCTTAACCGCCAGAGAGGCCAAAGTATTACGCATGCGTTTTGGCATTGACATGAATACGGATCACACGCTCGAAGAAGTTGGCAAACAATTTGATGTGACGCGTGAACGCATACGTCAAATAGAAGCAAAAGCTTTGCGTAAACTGCGCCATCCTTCGCGCTCTGAACAGCTACGTAGTTTTTTAGAGGGCGGAAATGGTCCATCGTCTTAAAGCACAAGAACGCTCTCTTGCTTGAGATGTTATAATAATTTTCAAGAAAAACACTTTTTTACATCCTGCCCCTGTAGCTCAGTTGGTTAGAGCAGCGGACTCATAATCCGTTGGTCGAAGGTTCGA
>CAZWUO010000126.1:5345-11068 GCA_964636675.1 uncultured Ectothiorhodospiraceae bacterium | reverse complement strand
TTGAACTTGTGTAAATAAATGGTGGATGCGCTGCGCTTATCCACCTTACAATAACGGCAAGAACCCACGATTTCTTTGAACTTGTGTAGGGTGGATAAGCGTAGCGCATCCACCAAAAGTTTGAGAAATAAAAAATATCCTCACAAGGGATTAAATCCGATGAGTCAATACCGCAGAGCGATTAGTCCGGGAGGCACTTTCTTTTTCACGCTTGTAACGCATCAAAGAAAAAATATCTTTGAGAATGAATACAACGTGCAAATTCTTCGAGATGCGATCAAAAAAATAAAAGCTACTCGTCCATTTAATATTGATGCGATGGTGGTATTGCCAGATCATATCCATTGTATTTGGAAGTTGCCCGAAGATGATTTTGATTTTTCGGGGCGTTGGCGTGAGATAAAAAAATCGGTTACAAAAAGCATAAGCCATCATAATGGATACCCTGTTAAAACTATTTGGCAACGTCGTTTCTGGGAACACTTAATCACTGATGACAAAGACTGGCGTACTCATATGGATTACATTCATTATAATCCTGTGAAACACGGTTATGTAAAATCCCCGATTGATTGGCCGTGGTCTTCATTTAATAATGCGGTAAAAAAAGGATGGTATGATGCAAACTGGGGAAGTTCAGAGCCAGAAGATATTTCTAAAATGTGCTTAGAATGAGATAAACGGTGGATGCGCTACGCTTATCCACCCTACAATAACCGCAAGAACCCACGATTTCTTTGGACTGGTGTAAATAAACGGTGGATGCGCTACGCTTATCCACCCTACAATAACCGCAAGAACCCACGATTTCTTTGAACTGGTGTAAATAAACGGTGGATGCGCTACGCTTATCCACCTTACAATAACGGCAAGAACCCAGCATTTCTTTGGACTGGTGTGTAAATAAACGGTGGATGCGCTACGCTTATCCACCCTACAATAACGGCAAGAACCCAGCATTTTTTGGATTTGTGTAGGGTGGATAAGCGTAGCGCATCCACCAAAAGTTTGCGAAATTAAAAGATGCCCCTCTCCCCCTCAGATACTTATTTCAACACCTGAGATTGCATTGTCTTCGAATGTAGGCTGACACAGAATAATTCGTCCGGGTTGGATGTCTTTGCTAACCAAATAAGCTTTCACGCGTTCTCCCCTACTCGCCGCTAAACGCTCGATATTTTTTATTGCGGCCTTGTCGTGTGGCGCATCAGATATAGCTTGCGGTATTGCATCTTGCGCTAGCACTTGCTGAGAAAACCCAGCAAGGTCTTCTTTATTCGCAAAACCACATAAAGTGATGCGCAGCTTTGGGCGCTCCAAAAAAAGCCGGAGTAATTGATCCAGCTGCTGATAATTCTGTTGCTGCATTTCTGCGGAAGCCGAAGCAAAAATGATGGGGAGAAATCGCAAAGCAGTTGCAAAATCATAAACACCTTGTGCGGCGGCTACTAAGCCAAATGGGGTGTAATAATTTATCACTGCAACTTTAGCCGCCTTGGTAATAGCTTGAAAAATAGCATCTGATAAATCAAATTGCGGATTGGCGATATCACCCGTTACCGGTAATTTTAGACGAATAGTATCATCACGATTTCTTAATAAATTTAGCGCGCTATTTAATGGCAAACCCATTATCTGCAATGCAGCCACGTCACTTTTTTGGTCGATACGATCTAACTCAAAACTCTGCAAACTGAGATTAAGCACGCTCTCCAGCTGATTTTTCTTGGCGAATAACTTAAGCTCAGCATCTAGCTGCCCGGTGTTAATGCGCTGATTTATATTTTCTAGAAAACTACTATAAGGCCGAAGATCAACACTCGAAAGCTTGGCTGAAACAGCAAAATCAGTGGTCGCAGAAAATAATTGAATATCTCCGTTTAATTCGGCGGTTCCGTACTCGCCCAATAATAATTCAGCTTGTAATTTACTCTTTTGCCGGGGTTTTTGCGTATCCAAATTTTTCAATGAAAAAGATTTTATGCGCGCCGAAAAAATAAAAGCTGGCGTCAAGCTATGATCAATTAACGTCAGCCGCTGAGAATCAGCAAAGCTTATTTTGTCAATTTTTATCGCGAGTTCTTTTTTATTCACGGGTTCTTCTGGGTTCTCAATGCGCTTGTTTTCAGTTGCTAACGAAGAAGACGACTGAGATGATGGAAAGTATTTTGCGATACGTTGAGCAATTTCCCATTGAGCTTGTTTATCACGTAGCAAATTAAGCGCAAGTCCTGATACTTGAATGGTACTTAATTTAATTAAATGCAATTCTGTCATTTGAAAATCGCTGAGTCCGAGCCGAGAAATACTGGCTTTTGAATCTTCTTTTTGATCTATTACCTGTTCAGGAAAAAGCACTAATCCAGTCATTTCCATTCGCTGAATATGCAAATCATTCAAGCCATTCACTTTTAATTTGTCGATATTCAGTGTTTCGTTGGTTATGAGATTTAGCTTATTCTCTGGGTCAAACACCGAAAACCCACGCAAATTTATATCGCTGTGTATTACCAGTTTTGCATCGGCGTCGATGGATAAATCCCCCTGCCAATCGAATTGTTGCCAAAGAAAACACAAATATTGTTGTGCCTGCGCTTGCCCATCAAGTGTTTTTACGCACACATCGATATCGTGAAAACTGACATCGGCCAATTGAAACCCCCAAGACGAGGAGGATGCATTCTGACTGTCCGAATTCGGACGATTATCTTTTGGAATATCAACCCCGGCAATCGTTACTAAACCAGATGTTTGTGTTTCTATATCCAGCTGTAACCCACTGACTTTGATATTCTCAACGAATAAGACCTTCTTACCCAATGATTGCCAAGCGAAATCGAAATGAAAGTGATCTAGGCGAAACCCTTTGCCCGCTGAATTAACACCGCTGGCGCCAAATACATCAACACTTGCATCGCCAAAATTGAAATTAATTTTGCTGACACGCGCATCGAGGCCTTGATTTTCCAGCCAGCTAACCAGCCCCCACTTGGCCGTAAAGGGTAAAGTCACAAGCCCGATGGTAATAACGAGCAAAGTGGCCACCAACAATATTAGAAAAGCAGAGACAAACCGTTTCAGCAAAATATTAAACCCTAATAAAACATGTGAAAAGAAAACCTACTCCATCATAACAAAGCGTATTCACTGCCTAGACAGCACTCGATTATTTTTTAATCAGACTCTTGAATATCACGGACAGGAGCAGTAACAATCTGCAATTGATGTTCGAATTTTAAGCGCAAAGACTTATAACTTATGTAAGCCTTTTTGCTAAAATAGTCGATAATCTTCAAATCTATTCTTATTATCTCAGGTACTAGGCAGCAATGCCTATCTACCCACTACAAAAAATAGGTATAAATACGTGACTACTGCACATCAATCAATCAATTTCTCCGTTGCATATTACTCAGGAGACAGAAAAACCGGAAGCATTAACGTGATTAAACGCGATAATGGTGAAACCACAATAACCGCGATTGACACTTTGCCGGCATCTGATTTAGCCGCAGAACATAAGCCCGTGTTTGTCGGCCTAAGCAAGGAGCATAAAGTCATTCTGCTGGATCCTGCAGCGAATGAGATTCTGCTTAAGCCCGATTTTCCAGCGGATGCTTTTGCTGCCCATATCTACCCTGACCCCAAGAGCAAACGCGATTGGCTCATGAATGATGGCAACAAAGCAACGGGGAATGATGAATTAAACTGCGGCGATAAAGGCTCCTCGGTAACCGTTGTCGATGACACCACATCTGCGAATGCCAAATATTTAGCCACAATCTGCGTAGGTCGTGGCCACCACCAAGCCACTTTTTCCTATCCGTCCACTGAGCATGCAAACACACCCAGCCAAGCCTATATTAGCAATCTAAAAGATGGAACCGTTTCCGTGATTGGAAATAATCCTGACGACTCTGAGAAATATCTATCGCTAATAGCAACCATCAATTTATGCGAGCCAGACAAAGAAGACGACAAATCGGCGACGGCTGTGCCTAATAATGCATTTCCGCACGGTTTGGTCTTTTCACCCGTCTCCGGAAAAATTTATAATCTTAATAATGGTTATGGCACCGTGGTAACCATCGACCCAGCAAGCTGTAAAATCACCAACCGCTTTGCGTTTAAAAGCCATAGCAATTTATTTGCGTCACCTTGTGGGCATTTTGTTTTAGGTCGCGGCGCAGATAGGAAATCCGATCCGCAACATGTGATCGCCAAGCTGTCAGTGCTTGATGTGCAAAATAACCAGACCACGGACTCAATGGATTTAACAGATGTTTACATTAGCAAGTATTTTTTCAATCCCGAGGGTAGCCGTCTCTATTTAACCACTTCAAGTTCCGGCAGCGATGAACAGAAAAACAACTTAAAAATAGATGCACTATTGGTATTTGATATGACGGCGCTGCCAAAATTAAAACTGATAAATGAAACCCGTTTGGGCTCTAGCGTAGGCACCCTCGATTTCGTGACTAAAGAAGGCAATACACAGCTTATGTTTGCATCAAATGCTGCAGAAGGCGCGATAACGATTATGGACATTGATGGAGACATATTAGAAAAAATCACAGTTGCTAAAAGTGCATCACATTCACGCTTGTGGATCTTATCTTAGGAAGGAGACTCTCGATGACCGGTAAAGATATCACTAACGAACAAAGAAGCAAAGAAGCCATCCGCAACACCTTCGACACCGTTGCCGATGAATATGGAAAAAATAGCGCACGGTTTTTTCACACGGCCGGGGAGTTCATGGCAAACGCGCTCAATTTACAGGGTAACGAACAAGTGTTGGATGTCGCCTGTGGCACCGGAGCAACCAGCATTCCGCTAGCTAAAAAACTTAAAAAGGGACGCGTCACCGCCGTTGATTTTTCTTCGGCGATGCTCGATCAAGCACGCCAAAAAGCACAACAAGAAAACCTGCACAATATTGATTATCAAGTCCACGACATGACTGCCATGCAGCTTGATGATCGCCGGTTTGACATAGCGACGTGCTCGTTTGGCCTTTTTTTTGTTGAAGACATGGTCGCCTTGTTAAAACATATCGCGAGCAAAGTCAAACCGGGCGGACGGGTCATGATCAGCGGTTTTTGTGGTGAGTCATTTATGCCCCAAAGCCAGTTATTATTTGAGCGATTACGTCGCTACGATATCGAAGTACCGGAAAACCCCATCGGTTGGAAGCGTATGGCGGAAGCTGAGCAACTGCACAAATTATTTAACGATGCCGGACTGAGCAATGTCACTATCCAACGACAACCCCTCGGCTATTATGTCGATCTTGAGCAATGGTGGGAAATAGTCTGGAACGCCGGTTTTCGTGGCATGGTAGCGCAATTAGGTCCTCGTTTAGAGACCTTCAAAAAAGAACATTTTTCAGAGCTTGAAAAACTGATGAATGAGCAAGGCCTGTGGTTAGAGGTTGATGTTAATTTTACACAAGGCGTTTGTTAAATATTATCCCTGGAATAACGCGCTGTCTCTCTGTACGCAACTCAGCTTTATTATTTTTTGGAGACTTAGCGAGACAAAATAAAATTGCCCTACGCCAAGCAACCCCAGCAAAACGCACTTTAATGTGCACCACTATGGCCAACTTAAAAATACTCATTCACTGAGACAGTTGACTTTTTTCGCTTAAAATGGGACTGTAGTTCTGTTTTAAGCTCGCCTAAACCGTTCTTGATTTCTTCTGCGTTAGAAAATTCTCA
>CAZWUO010000126.1:4040-5245 GCA_964636675.1 uncultured Ectothiorhodospiraceae bacterium | reverse complement strand
AAGGATAAGCGCTTAACGAAATATTTATTTTTTATAATAAATGTTTTTTATAACACCGTAACTACACAGGCAACGATACAGTAGGCAAGCACACAGACAACCACGCCTTAGCCTCACACAGTAGTGACGGATGTTTACAGCCTCTTACTCTTTCACTCGGAATGGATGACAACTAAAAGGGAGAATAAGATGAAAATCTTAATGCAACACTGGCAACCATCAAAACTCACAAAAATATTATTTTTTGGTTTTGCCACATTAGTATTAATCGCATGTGGTAAAGGTGAAGAAAGTCTCACGCACATCGACGGACGAGTGGTAAAAGGCGTGATGTCTAATACCATCATTACGCTGAGCACAATAAATGAAAACGGTAGTACCGGAGAAGTATTGGCAACGACGCGTACGAGCAATGACGGTCGATTTTCTCTTGCGTTTTCCAAAGACATTTTCACCCCCTTATTAGTCACTGCTGTCACCGATGAGCTATCGACTATGTTATGCGATACGGCGCAAGGCTGTATTGATGCAGATGGAGCACCTGTAGAAACTGCCTCGGCATTTATGCCCACATCCGGTTTTACCTTAAAAACCCTTATTCCATTTTTAAAACCCAATGAAACACATACGATTCATCTGAATGTATTCTCCCACTTAGCCGCAGATTACGCGATTTACCAAGCAGTTAACAATGCCATTGCCCTCGATACCAATGCAATTACGATGGCAAATTCTAAAATTACAGACATGCTGCAAGATTACTCGTTACTGAAAATCGGCGATAATTTACGAAAAACCGAAACCTTAGACATCACCCGCAAAGAAGAAATCATTACGGCGATTGAGTCCGAGCAGAATTCATCATTAATGCTTGCGCTAACATCTAGCGCCTTAATGCGTTATTTCGCCGAACAAGCAGCAAGCAACCTAAACGATGCACTGTCAGGCATTAGCGAGCTTTATCAACAGAATAACGGCGAAATGCCACTCTACGAAAACAAGGACACCTATTCCATGACCGCCTTATTAAAAGGCGCCCGTGATGAATTGATGGCTATAGAAGCAAAATATGAAGATATTTCATTGTCCGCTTTGTTAGCAAGCCTTGATGCTGCCATTGACCTGGCAAAACCACCCGAAAAAATTATCGTAGAGGTTGAAGTCGAGAAAGAAGTCGAAACAATAGTTGAGGTTGACAAAATAGT
>CAZWUO010000126.1:0-3940 GCA_964636675.1 uncultured Ectothiorhodospiraceae bacterium | reverse complement strand
TAGAGGTTGAAGTCGAGAAAGAAGTCGAAACAATAGTTGAGGTTGACAAAATAGTCGAAGTTGAAAAGATTGTCGAAGTCGAAAAAATAGTTGAAGTCGAAGTTGAAGTTGAAACAACTAACAGCAAAGCCTTACAGTGGCTAGATGATTTCATAAACGATGAAATTGGCTCGGGCAAAGAAATAGTTAAGGCCATTAGAACGTTTGCGCATACACTCGAGGAAAATGCCATCGAAGTCACCAATAACCTCCTTAATGGATTTGGCGGTGAAATCAATGTTGCAGAAGCAACCGCAGATTTTCGCGAGCATGTCGAGCTTGCTAGGCAGGTTTATCCCCATGTAGGCAGTATCATTGTAGCAATGATGGATTTTGCGGAAGAAAGCAACAGCCCGACCGGCGTTTATGATTTGGCGATGGATGATCAAAACATACTTCCAGATGACTTAATAATCACTGGCTTAGTCACCAAGAAAACACTTGGCGGAAGCGTCTATTTGACCTTAGAAAATGCATTCATTGAAGATATTGGGTTTATTGATCTGGAGTTGCGTTTGCGTAAAAGCGCTTGTTTTTCCTGTTCAAATGGATATGCAGATATCAACTTAGAAGTAAGAACACCACAAGCCACCATTTCACTCAATGATAATTTCGCGCTGATTCAACGTACTTGGAATTACGCTTTGCGACGTTATATACCCAGCCGCATAAGTATGACGGATGCGGATATAAGTGTCGCGATCAGCGCAGACACTGAGCGGCGTATCACCATACGCGGTGAAACCGACATACGACTCAGATTGCCGTATTTTAATGATCAGTATTTACCAAACGTGGAGAGCATTGCCATTAGCGGCAAGTTTTCCCAACCCGGAGAAGACCTCAGTTATTTTGCAGGACGGCTGACATACACGAATAATAACTTTTTTTCGGGTTTTGTTAACGACCCCGTTGAGTTTGCCAAAAAACATGCTGAACGATTTTCGGTGAGCGCCAGCTTTGATGCGCGGTTACGCGTACCCAATGAAGATGATTACAGTTCTCCACAATATAGAAATGTGGGCATTAGCATTGGTATGTCGACGAGCACCTCTTCAAGGCAAGCGGAACGCAGATGGGTGAAGATAGACTATGAAGGCGAAGGTTTTTTCTTTGAATATTCAAAAGAGGAATCGAATAATTACCGCTTCGCGAATAAAGCAGGTGCCATCATGGAGGTCATCATGGATGAAAATAATGAAAATCTGCTTGATGGCTTCATTAATTCAAACGGCAAATCAATCGCGACCATAGAAAGCTCCGAGCTTGGCCCGATTATTCGTTATGCCGATGGTACGATAGAGAGTTTTTAAGTAACCACTTATTTCATCCCAATGGGCGCAGAGAATACCCAGGGAAAATATTTTTGAAATAACCTGTAATCAACCGCTGCATTAAGCACCTTGCTTAATGCAGCTATTGCAGTGGTATTTCATTTTCACAGCATCCTCTGCGATCAATGTTATTGATATTGGCAAAACATTATCGGCAAACCATTCTCTGCAAACCATGGTACTTCCCTACTACAGGTCAAATAGTTCAATTAGCAAAATCATTCCCACTTATTGCTGTATTATTTTGCTCTTAAGCGTTGCGCAAAATATTTCAGCAGAAGCAAAAAAATTCTATTTTAAACAAGATACATTTATTGATAGCCAAGCATTACCCATAGAATTTGTCTATAAAAAATGGGATGCCCCCTATCAGGCAGGCACATTAACCCAAGGTTTTGTGCGAGCAGAGTCGGGATATATAGATGGCAATCAGTCTATTGGAATTATTTATCGATTCGATATTCAAGCGAAATATACCGCTGAAACCATAACATGGTTACACCAACTAAAAAATAAAACCCCACTATCAGAAAATAAAGAATATGATATTTTTTTGGATATCAAACACTTCAGAGCCTGGGGCATAATTTTTGATTATGTATTTAAGCCGACACCCACGTTAACCGTAACTCCCAGCCTATCCATTTTACGCGCCCATTATCTGACGGATGGCATACTGCAAGGCAATGCCGTCGCGATTAACAAAAAAGATTATGATTTCGATTTGAATGTCGACTACTACTATAGCAAAGATGAGCTCTTTGACCGCCGAGTCACCCCACCCACAGGCTGGGGCTTTAGTTTTGATCTAGACTTACAAGCAAAACCGATTGATAACTTAGCCATCAAATTAAAGGTCTACGATTTATTCGGCTACCTTTTTTGGAATTCCACCCCACGAACCGTCGCACAAGCAGACTCCAGTATCAAGAACTATGATTTAAACGGTTATCTGAACTTTGAACCTGTATTAACCGGCAAAGAAAGCAATGAAGGCTTTGCCCAAAAACTCACACCACGTGTTATTTTACAAAGCGAATACATAATCAATAGACTGATGCTCAATCAGCAAATCATGTTTACTGCATTAAAAAATTATTATTTTTTTGATACAGGGTTTCTCGTTACAAAGAGTCAATGGTTGATCATCGGAACCGAGACAACAACAAACACATTAAAGCTCGCTTATAAAACCAATACGTTTAAAATCGAAGTGCTAACAGATTCCTTGAATACTCAAAAAATTCACACCTTGGCGGTGAACTTATCCCTCTCTTACGCACTGTAAACTGGGAGTTTATCAAAGTTCATTTTTTCTTTCTGTAAGATTGCAAAACAACTCTGTCCTAGCTGCAAGCCAAACTGAAATACGAACTCATAGGTATTCTTTCCCATGATCCTAGATTCCGCAATTGACTTTAAATAAAAAGTCATCGTCCCAGACTGCTTTTTTTCGCTTGCCTCCGATACTTGTTTTATTTTTCCTGAGTCTCGAACAAATCAAACGTAATCTGAGCAGTGACTATTCGTTTTGAAATTACGCAGTTACACCTAAGCTTTTCACAAAATGGTGGAGGGATAAGTGGAATGCATCCACCGTCTTACCTTTCTAAGGACTTCGCATAACATAAATAATGTATACAGTTTTCTTTTCAATACGATAAAAAATACAGCATGGAGCAATCAATCATTTGGAAAGTCGAGACACTCTTTCCCTTATCCTAGTATTTAAAAATCTACTAGCTGAGATACACATAAATAGTTAGCTAAAGTTTATTTTGAGTTTAACGTTACAACGTTACAACGTTACAACGTTACAACGTTACAACGTTACAACGTTATAGCGTTAAAATTCAATAAGGAGGTATCTAAATATGGGCGATTTATCAAAAAAATCAACGGTTTACTTCGACCCTGAGATTCATCAAGCCTTGAGAATTAAGGCGGCTACTATGCATCAATCTGTTTCTGAAGTAGTGAATGAGGCTGTCCGTATAGCCTTACGAGAAGATCAAGAGGATCTAAACTCATTCAAGCAAAGAGACAAGGAAGGCTTATTGACTTACGAGGAATTGCTGGATGATTTGAAATCACATGGCAAGTTATAGTCTTAAGTTTAAGAAATCGGTTACAAAAGATCTTCGAAATATTCCAAACAAAGATGTTAAACGCATTCTTAGCTGCATTGAGTCACTCTGTGAAAACCCACGGGCTGATGACTGTATTAAATTGTCAAGTCAAGAGCGTTATAGAATAAAAAAAGTGTTTATCGAATTGTTTACGAGATTAAAGATTCGGAGTTAATTATTTTGGTGGTAAAGGTTTCCCACCGAAACGATGTATACAGCAATAACTAAGACAAGAATCAGGGGACGCACCCTTTATCTTCATCAGCATTTTTTTCGATATTGAGTCGTTGCGCATAACACATATGCAAGGGCTTGAGAATTTATTGAAACCCATCCTCTGCGCTTAGAACCACGATGAGGCAAAGACAATAGACGATGATTCCAGCTAATATGTAGTAGCTCAGACTTGATCTGACAGTTACCCGTTTTTTACGGGTG
>CAZWUO010000125.1:0-11127 GCA_964636675.1 uncultured Ectothiorhodospiraceae bacterium | reverse complement strand
TATCTTGCCAGCACTGATAGAAAAAGGTGCAATTGTTAGAGCCCACGACCCTCAGAGCATGCAAGAAGCCAAGCATCTACTTCCAGAATCAGTACATTACTGTGACGATATATTATCAACAGTAGAAGGTGCCGATGCAGTAGTACTAATGACTGAGTGGAATGCGTATCGAGCGATGAAACTAGCGGATATTAAACAAAATATGTCTGGAAATGTATTTATTGACCTAAGAAATGTTTATGAGCCATCACAAATGATGGAAGCAGGTTTTGAATACGTTTGTGTTGGCCGCAATATATTATAACTAAGCATCAACTATGAGGCTATTTTTCTATAATAAAACAAAGCCACATCTACAGGACGTGGTTGTGAATAGACCCTATAAGGGTTTACGGTTCCTGTGCAAACTAGAAAATTACTTGCAAGATTACTGCTTTTACGTTCCGTTAAATATACTTTCAGATCGATTCAATTGCCAAGTTATGAGAAGCCACAGATCAAGAATCATAATTTATACATGATGGTTAACTATGAAGCAAACAAAATTTACGCAAAGATTTTTTTACCCCCGCCCATAGGGCGCGGTTCTTTAAGTTGTAATAGAAGATAAACCGTATATTTTTATATTTTAAGCGTTGTTAATAATTTAAAGATGTACTTTTGAAACAAGGGTAGTTAAATGAATAGACGTAAATTTGTTAAAAGCACATGTTCTCTAGCAACCGGAATAAGCTTACTTCACATCCCTGAATTATTCTCTGCACCGCAAGTGGTACCATTAAGTCTTAGCTCCAAACTTAGATTACAAAAAATTGACACAATACCAAGGTTATTCTGCATTGCATATATTAGTCCCGATACGCCAGGACAAGAAAATCAAGAGCACTTAGCTGCTAAATATCCACTAATAATAGTTCCACAAGATACTAGAAATAGCTTTGTAAAATGGAGGAATAGAGTACGCGAATTGAATCCAGATATAATAATGTTGGCTTACCAGATGGTTATTGAAGAAACCACTTCTCCTGGGCCAGGACATGATAAAGTGCGCGAGGCATTGAACCCATGGTGTATGTATGATAATTGCGATATTCCGGTAATTGGAAAAGAAAATAAAAGAAGACGATTAATTGACCCAAGAGTTACTGAATGGCAAGATAAATTTTTAGATGCATGTAATATCACACTATCATCATATGACTATGATGGTCTATTTCTAGATCAGTGTGATATATTCAATATAGCTAACCCAAGAAATGATGTTAAAAATGAAATGCGAGCAGCATTGCAATCTACACTATTAAAACTTAGATCGCGAATCCAAAACCACATTATTATAGGCAACACAAGAAGAAGCTGGGCCGGGCTGAATGGCGAACTAAATGAGGCTAATGCAAATACGATTGAGAAAGAATTAATGCCATTCCCACATCACAATAAACCAGTAATTGAACTGGTGCAAACACTATCAAGAAACTTAGATAAAAATTTAATACTTTCTGAAATGTCGACAGCACATAGATATGGCGCCTTTTATGGAGCAGCAACTGACTACCAACACATATTATGGCTAGATGAGTTTGAAGAAATAGTTAATAATACGCACCGAGTCACATAATTTTAACTATTTAAGAAAGATACCCCTATGGACTCCTGATTTAACATGCAAACAGTCAAGCTATACTTTCAAATTTTAATACGTGCCATGAGAATCTATTATTACACATAAAAACTGACAATTATTTTGGAGAAATATAATATATTACTAATATATAAGTTTATTGAGATAACGATCACTCAGAACGTCATTTAAATTTCGAGGACAATCAGGTAATTGTATGCTTAAAATAGGCCGCAATTATGAAACATAAACTATTGAATACTTGATAATATTTGGCTACCTCAACCTAGTACAGTCCAGATTGTCAGTATCAGCGCTGACCTAGCCGTTCAGAACAAGACATAGTATCGCAAGTAGCGTTATCTCTATCAAGCAACGCCAACGCTAGACTGATCAGCTCGGTTAGCACCCTTAGGGTGTTCCTTCAAGCGGTCATCTGCTGCGTTATTTTCACTCGCAATAGAATCATTATTTCTCGTGAAAATGCTTTGCAACTAACCGCTTGAAGACTCACAGACACCTACAATTAGAGATGGACGGAGTACTAGTCTTATATGCTCACCCAGCATATAGCAACCAGAGACAAGCAACTAAGCAATTACCATCGGCACCGGAAAAAAAATTACCCGTGCACGTGTTTAAAGTGTCATTATTCCTTTGATTGGGAAACAGTTGAAAAAACTGTCGAAATACAAAAATGTAACTTCTCATTAATCACCGGCACCTTATAAATCATATAGTTATAGCGCATAAAAAATGAAAATTATTAATTTTTCAAGAAAAATCACGTCTAAGTCATTGATTGTTTATTGAGGAATGGTCAAAATAATTTTTTTCATACTTTTTCTTGCCTGTAACCTATTGAAAACAAAGGTGCCGGTGATTAATGAGAAGTTACACAAAAATCAACTGGAAAACCGACAAAAACGACAGAAGGAGCTGCTTACTTTCTAACATTTTTCAAAAAATGACGATCGATAATTACGACCTTCTTTCTGGATTCATTAGTATATCACAATACTAATGAATCGAATATACTTACTGGCACAGTGAAACCAACCAACCTAGATTGATCAATAAAAGCTGGCATTCCAATAACAGACAGTGGTGAACTTATTTAAGCTCCTCAAACAATACTCACTTGTATTATTATTTCGTTCCTACGTTGACTACTAATACCAAGAGAAGTAGAATTAATTATTGAAACCGAGCTTATTACTATTCACTTAGGCGCTCTGTTTTCTGGAAAACCGAAATTATCCAAACAATAACGAAGTGTGAATAGATGACCATTTTTACATTTCCAATAACGGCGCTTGAAACAATTCAGAAACCGTTAGTGGTGATTTGAGATAATGCTTCCATTCAAATCAGCATTAAAGTTATAATTGGACTAGCAATTATTGAAGGCGCAAGAATATGCGGCCTCACTTTTTTCCCACGTCTTCGCACTAGTTCAATCGGATCAAATTTATGACTATAAATATAGAACGGACATCCATTTATACAAATGGACCCAAGCGAGCTAGAAGAAAATATCTATAGGACGTCTAAAAGTTTTTTTACGAATTACCCGACTTTATTCTAAGCACTTACACTATGAAAAATTTCACGCGAATAAACTTATCAATAAGTATCATTATATTGGTGTATGCATTAGTGTTATTTTTTTTAGATGAGAAGAAAAACTCCATATTACCAAATGACCAAGTATTAATTTTACTCTGTTTCATATTGTCTAACCACTTCCTATATGCAAAGAATATCTCGAATACACACCCATTACTATCACTAGATATCATATTTATGATTGGTATTGTTTCCATGTGCTTTTCCATTCCAATCATGGACACAATAGGCGTGCAAAAATTTGATCCGTATTTAACAAAGAATTTTCCACTTCTATACTATTACAAATCTTTAGTTCTCTCTCTTATAGCTATTTCCTCTTTTTCATGTGGATTTATGTTATCGAGAAGCTCGACTACATCAATTATTAAAAACAATAAAAATACATCGTGGAGGGAAACAACACAATACTTTCTCATCCCTGGAACAATTCTCCTTCTTTACTTCTTAATTTTTTCTGGAAAGCACTATATATCAGGTAGCTATGGCTTAGTTCACTCAGTTGAAGAAAAGTATCAAGTTCCATTTTATATTTCTCAAATATTATTGACACTAACTGCCATTTCAATTGCAATTCGATCTAAACGGATACGACATTATTTTTCGTTAAAAAATATTTTATACCTTTTTCCATACTATGTACTTATCCTAATTCTTGCCATTCATGGAGACCGAGGGACATTAATCGTTTGTATTTCACCTTTGTTATATATTTTTTTTTCTCATACCCCAAAACGTTTTACTACTCTTTCACTTATTATAGGTATTGGAATAGCACTGTTGATTCTAGGATCTTTAAGAACAGCCAGAAATCAAGATAAAAGAGGGCTTTCAACAATAATAGATGCCACATCTCAGATTCCCATGTCAGAAAATTTAATACTCTCTGCTACAAATATAGGTGGTAGTGGTCTTATCTTGGCCAGTGCCATGGAATATCAAGAGAAAAACGGAATGACAATGGGCAGATTTACACTCAATGCACTGATTGGTATAATTCCCTATTCTAGGCGGTTCTTATATAACGCCAACATACTACCCAAATGGAAGTTTTCACAAAGCGCTGATCTGTTAACACACCACATTCTTGGCCCACACTCCACTTCAGGTGTCGGTACAACTACAGTGGCAGACTTTTATCTTGAATTTGGCTGGATTGGAGTTTTGGCTGGACATTTTCTAATCGGATGGTCTGCCGGATACATCCAAGCCAAAGGAGAGAGCACCGGGGCTGAGCAGGATAAGAAGATGCTTTACATTTTCAGTATAGGCGTATTTGCAATCATGCCTCGTTACGCAGCTATTTCCACTTTTGTAAAGTTAATTGGTTATGCTTTCATCGCGATACTCCTCGTGCACACAATCACGAGAATCAGCAGGATAACTCGTAATCACAACAAATTTCAGAGTAAGAAAAATCAATGACAAAAGCACTAATATTTATACCTACACTTACTTCTGGCGGAGCAGAAAGAGTTGCGTCACTTCTAGCCAATCACTGGTCTTGTTACCCCGGAACTTCTGTTACAATTTTATTGTTATTTGACGTTGAACTGTTTTACCCGATAGACTCTAAAGTAGAACTTTCCAATCTCGGTTTACAACCTCGTCTTGGCGCTATACAACGCACATGGTCCCTTATCAAAGCGATTTTCTCGCTCCGGCGAGCGATCAAAGCAGCAAATCCAGATTTCGTTCTTTCATTCATGAACAAGTATAACGTATTTTGTCTTGCATCCCTTCTGAAAACTAGCATTCCAGTTATCGTTTCAGAACGAGATAGTCCACTTGAGCCGAACAGAGAGCTAAACTGGAAATTGCGAAAGATACTCTATCCATATGCGGCAGGCATAATTGCTCAGACTGGAGAAGGCAAACGTTATCTTATTGAGAAGATCGGTCGTAATAATATCGCAGTAATATATAATCCTATACGGATTAAAAAGAGACAGCGCCCCATAAAGAAGCGCGAAAAATTTGTGTTGAACGTTGGGAGGCTTGTTGAAAAAAAAGGGCATGAGGATCTTTTGCGTGTTTTTGCTAAGCTGGATGCCGTTGATTGGCATCTGGTTATCTGTGGCGACGGCCCTTTACGAGAAAGCCTTAAAACTATAGCTAATTCTCTCTCTATCAACGAGAGAACCCATTTTATGGGAACCGTAAAGGATGTTGATAGCTGGTACGCAAGAGCTGGCATATTTGCTTTCACATCCTATTTCGAGGGTTTTCCGAATGCTTTAGCCGAAGCAATGGTTGCTGGTGTACCATCAGTTAGCTATAATTGTCCTACAGGGCCATCGGAACTAATACAGCATCAAGATAACGGCTATTTAGTTGAAGTCGGCAATATAGATATGATGGCCAGCTACCTGAAAAATCTAATAAATAATTCTGACTTGTCGGAAAAAATCTCACAAAATGCAATAAAAGTAGCCGACAAACTTGATGCTACAACCATCTCTAGGCAATATTTCGATTTCTGCGTGTCCGCAGCAAGACTTCAAGTGAGTAAATCTTGACTATGTCCGCGATTGACAATAATCGCATTATCAAGAACTTCATCTCACTAATTATCCTGCAGGGCGGAAGATATCTTCTTCCTCTGATACTTATCCCCTTTTTGATTAGAGCGCTTGGAATGCAGACATTTGGAAGCTGGGTTTTTGCTGTTTCCTTTGTTGCTATCTTCAGGACATTCGTCAATTATGGATTCGATATGACTGCAACAAGAGCGGTATCCATACATAGAGACGATAAAATCTTTCTCAGCGAACTATATACGACAGTAATCATTACCCGTCTGACAATTCTTGTCTTCTCTTGTCTAGTTTTGTTCGGACTTGGTTTAATGTTCACCAATATCTGGAATGTGATCCTGCTGGCACAACTTTCCATGCTTGTTCTTATTGGTGAAGCCCTATTCCCTATCTGGCTATTTCAGGGCATGGAGAGCATGGGGACGATTACACAGCTTCGTCTGGGCTACCGCGCATTGTTTGTTTCTTGCGTCATTCTGGTAGTACGAGAACCGCATGATGTCTTGCTAATACCAATCATAGAAGGAACAGGTTCTCTGCTCGCCGGCTTAATCGCGCTCTATCTAGCCTATTCACGATATGAATTGATTTTTCGCTGGCCACGATATAGTTTCTTCAAAAGTCAAATCCGTGATGGAGCGAGCATTTTTCTTTCTTACGTAGCTGTGCATTTTTACACAACGATCAATACGGTTTTGCTGGGTATTATCCAAAATAATGTAGCAGTAGCTCACTTTTCAATTGCGGAGAAAGTTTATTCAGCGATACGTGGTATGCTAAGCCCAGTCGTGCAAGCACTGTTTCCAAGCTTGTCGCGGCTCTATGTAGCAGATCAGCATGCTTTCAGGCGAACAGCACGAAAGATCGCTATTGGATTTTTTATTACGCTTGTCGGACTTGCAGTTCTAACCTATTTTCTCGCAGATGCCCTCATATTACTGATTGCCGGTCAGCCGGATCCAATGTCAACTCAGGTATTACAGATCATGGCTGTGACTTTGATCTTTGCTCTCTCGACATTGCTCTCGTCGCTACTTGTGATTCAAAAAAGAGGGAATACGCTTATGCTGATCACCTTCTCTACAATGACCGTCAATCTAATCATCGTATATCCTCTCCTTCACTATTACGGTGTTATAGGAATGGCGATAGCCTTCCTGGTTACACAAGTGTTTCAAACGGTATTACAGCTCAATGCCAGCGTGAAACTGTTATCATTGTCAACAAGTCAAGTTATCACTGATGCTCATTTATATGAAAAAGAAAAGGGACACGAGAATGAATGAAATAACTGGAAATAAAACCAACGCACTTATAAAATATTATCACGTTATGAATCGTCACCTCGGTGAGCGAGTAATTAAGCGACTTCGTCATCGAATGGACTTTCAATATAATGGCATTGAGTTTAACGGGTTGCGCGTTCTCGATATTGGTGGTGGCAATGGTATACATTCATTTTATGCAGCCGCATCAGGCGCTAGAGAAGTCCTAATCATCGAACCAGAGGATGATGGCAGTACAGCGGGCGTTCTCGCACAACTTGATGCCTGGAAAAAAGAACTCGGCGCACAAAATGTTCAGCTCGTAAAAGGTCTATTTCAGGAATATGAACATACTGGAGAAGCTTTTGACTTAATCATCATTCAAGATGCTATCAATCACCTTGACGAAGAAGCTTGCGTTAAATTACATGATGACGAGAAAAGCCGGAAGAAGTTTGAGCAGATTTTTGCCAAGCTAGCGTCAGTCGCGCATTCTGGAACGATCCTTCATTTCTCTGACTGTAGCTCACGTAATTTTTATCCTGCTATGAAAATAAAAAATCCTTTCGATCCAGGCATCGAGTGGGAGAAACACCAGCCACCGAATGTCTGGATCAAGATGTTGCAGCAGGTTGGGTTTCAAACGATTGCTAAGCGCTGGTCCACACCCACACGTTTGGGGGGCTTTGGGAAACTGGCGTCGGGAAGTGGTCTTTTTGCGTACTTCTTTACTAGTCATTTCGTAGTAACCATGAAGATGAAATGAAAAATAAAATACTTCACATTAGGGAGTTTCGCTTTGAAAAGAAAAATCAGAATTGACAAAGCCAATGATCGCCTTGTCTATGTGACGCAAAAGGCGAACCAGGACTATTGGCAGAAGGTTCACGGCCCCCTGACGACCAGATCGAATATTGAGCAGGGTGACCGATTTGTTGCTGGAGAGACGGGAAAATATCTCAGCCCCAGGGCCAAGGTAATTGATGCCGGTTGTGGAACCGGAACGACTGTTTTTGGGCTGCAAAAGGCTGGTTTTGACGCCTATGGCATTGACTATGATGAAAAAACCGTTACCACCATCAACTCCCTGCTTCCTGATCTCAAAGTTCAAGTGGCAGATATCCACGCGATGCCGTTTGATAATGCGTACTTTGACGGCGTCTGGTCACTTGGAGTTATTGAACATTTTATTGATGGCTATGCTTCGATTATCCTTGAGGCAAAACGGGTTTTGCGCCCCGGAGGTTATTTGTTTATAACAGTTCCCAGCATTTCGCCCCTGAAGAAAATCAAGATAAAGCTTGGTCACTATAATGAGATAAAAGAAAGTGAACTTGATGATTTTTTTCAGTTCGCTTTTCATCCTAAAGATACTATTCAAGGTGTTTGTAAACATGGTTTCGAACTGGTCAAGTCGTACGGTCGCAGTGGTTCACTGGGTTTTTATGAGGACGCTGGAACATTGGCGCAGTGGCTTTCCCTCCAACCGTACAGCAAAGCACTGTTGAATCGGATTATCTGGCGGGGTGCCGATCATGTTTTAAAACCGTTTAGCTATCATATGATGTATTTCTTGTTTCGAAAACAGAGTTAGGTGTCCAAAGAAGGCATAGCGTGGATATGACTTGACAAGATCAAGAGATTTTCTAGCTGTTAATAATTACAAAGAAATTGGAGAAACTGCGGTTAAATTGATTGATAATAATTTTTTGGAAACCATCAAGAAGAACGCCCATCAAATTACTCTAGAAAATTTTTCATGGGTGACTCGAAAAGATGCACATGACAATATGCATATGGGTTTAAATGCTTACGACTGAACTATGAAGGTGCTACTTAATTTTTTACCACTGAAAACTGGCGGCGGAGTTCAAGTTGCGTTAGATTTTATAAAAAATGTTGACCAATACGGAAAAGAATATGATTGGTATATTGTTTGCCGTACAAACTCACCTTTCAAAAAATACATCACAAATAGTCGAATATCTTTAACCACTGAAGTCAAAGATAATTTTCTTTCTCGTGTTTGGTTTGAGTATATTGGCTGTAAAAAAATAATTAAAACGATTCAGCCCAATGTTATTTATACTCAATTTGGCCCTCAATGGCCTGGCGCAAATTGCATTCAGATAGCTGGCTGCGCTTACTCTAACCTATTTTATCCAGAATTGAATTTTTGGGGGAAACTGCCATTTCATCAACGAATAATTAAGTACATTATAGATCATATTAGATTAAAACGTATACTGTCTGTTGATATTAGGATCTTTGAAACCGAGGATTTAGCTAATCGAGCAAAAGAACAATATAATTTAGCTAGCTCATCAGTATATTATGTTCGATCAGCACCTAGCTCACTAGTCTCCAAATCGTCTATACATGATAAAACAGCAAAGCGCTGTAAGAATTTGCCTGCAGGTTATAAAATACTTTTAATTTCCAGTTATCATCCGAATAAGAATATTGAGTTCCTTGTAGAAACCGCAGCGAAGTTAGAATCACGAGATCACGATGATGACACTTTATTTATACTAACTTTGCCCAAAAACGACCCCAAAACCAATAAGATTATGCAACTTGCAAAACAATTGGGTGTGGAGCATCGTATTTATAATTTTGGCTCAGTGCCTCAAGAAGGATGTTCAGAACTATATAAAGTCTGTAATGCTACCATATTACCCTCAACATTAGAGAGTTTTAGTAACATGATCGCTGAAAGTTGGATAATGAAAAAGCCTCTTTTAATTAGTAACTTAAGTTGGTCAAAAACATTATGTGGAAATGGCGCAATATATTATGGCTTTTTAGATAGCTCTTCTCTTATCGATTCAGTTATAACGCTTAAAAATGATGCAAAGTTAGAATCTGAGATTATTCACAATGGTCTTATGGAACTTGACAAATATCCAACGTCAAAAGAAAGATTCCTATCATATCTTCAGATTATTAATCAATCTACGACTGTAAAATAAAAAATGCACGTAATAAAACAATTTCTTGTAATATGCTATGAAACCATACAGCAATTCATTTTTTTACTACCTCGTTATCAACTATTTGGCTTTTTTAAAACAAACTTTTTAAGATTAAATGGTGCGCAGATAGGAAAACGATGTACCTTTTATCCTGGTGTATGGATCGCACCTGGTCGAAATTTAACCGTTGGTAGTGATGTTGATTTTGCATTGGGTGTTGTAGTTACTACGAGTGGTAAGGTTTCTATAGGAAATAGAGTTCTAATAGGCTATCGAACACAAATACTTTCTACCAACCACCTCATACCGAAACAGCGCAAACGGATATTTGGTTCAGGTCACCAAAAAAAACCTATCAAAATCGCCGATGATGTTTGGATTGGCGCAAACTCAATCATTCTAGCCGGCGTTGAAATTGGTGAAGGTGCCGTTATTGCTGCTGGCAGTGTTGTAACAAAATCTGTTAGACCTTACACAATTGTTGGAGGTAATCCTGCAACCTTAATACGTAAGCGTGATTAGAACAAGCGTACATTTTGAATAGCAATACTTCCCTATTAGACTCTATAAGAAAATCGATACTTTTATTCAACTAGAAATATTAACAGTCATTACTTTCATGAAACAAATTCTGCAAAACCTAAAAACTGGCGAAACAATTTTGGAAGAAATCCCTTGTCCTAAAGTTTCTAAGGGACATGTGCTTATTCGAACAATCAATACGCTTGTTTCTGCTGGGACAGAGCGCATGCTGGTTGATTTTGGCAAAGCGAATCTTATTGATAAAGCCCGACAACAACCTGATAAGGTGAAGATGGTTGTTGATAAGGTAAAAACTGATGGATTGCTTCCAACGTATGAATCTGTAAAAAACAAACTTGATCAACCATTGCCAATGGGTTACTGCAATGTTGGTGTTGTAATGAAAGTCGGTGAGAGAGTACATGAGTTCCAGCCGGGTGATCGTGTGGTATCAAACGGCAAACACGCCGAAGTGGTTTGCGTACCGGAAAATCTTTGTTGTAAGGTGCCTAATTCTGTTTCAGATGAGGACGCTGTATTTACTGTTTTAGGTGCAATTGCCCTACAGGGCATTCGTC
>CAZWUO010000124.1:0-11285 GCA_964636675.1 uncultured Ectothiorhodospiraceae bacterium | reverse complement strand
CTACATTTTTTACCAAGTGGATACGTTTTTTGCAAAGCTTGGGTTTTCATAAATCGCTCAATTGAGAGAGGATTGGATAGCTAAAATACTCTGTTCGCTCACGCTCTCATCCTTCAAATCATCCAGCAATCTCTTGACTCAAGCCTGCAGATAAGGGAAAAAGGTTCCTATGTCTGTTGCCCTCAAATTTATTCCTATCTCTGACACAGTTGAAAAACTAAGCGAAAAACCGCGTCTGGGCAAAAAACTGTGCAAACCAGTGCTTGTCTGGGAAAATTCGAAGCTAAGTCACGGAATGCACAGGGAAAAATCCAGAGCTAAGCTGAGGTCTGCGTTAGAGGGAAGTATCTATGGGGCTTCAAATGCATATTCTGAGGGAAATAATGTAGCAGTGGGTCTTCAATTATTGCCAGAAGTTGTCGGGCAAGCTTTCCTTGGTTTTGGTAATAGCTGCACTAAAAAGAAAACCAAAAAAAAGGAAAGTTATCGATACACTGATTGACGATGGGCAACTGTTACAACCAATACCACCAAGCGGTTATCTTCAATCTGGCATACCATCCGATAGTCACCAACGCGATAGCGCCATAAGCCTTGTAGCTCACGACTAAGTGATTTGCCAAAGTGGCGTGGATCTTCTTTGGTGGCAATGCGTTTACGGAAATATTGTAAGATGGCTTTTTGGATAGGAGGGTCCAAGCGGCGTAGCTCACGCCTGGCCCGATCATCCCATTCAACTGTCCAGGTCACGGTCTTGCTCTAACTCCTCCTGGGTCCAACGCTTGGCAGGATCGTTCAAACGCTCCTGGGCCAAGTAAGTATCCTCCAATTCGTCCAGGTGTTGCATGATCGCCTCGCGCGCATAGAAGGTCTTGCTACGACCGGTCTTGGCAGCTAGCTTGGCAAGCCGTTTCTCAATTTCTTCAGGTAATCGGATCGCTAACATTATTTTGTCCTCAAAATAGGATGCTATACATGTATAGCATAGCAGTAATATAGCCAAAATGCCTCATCTCTCACACTCTTTTATCCGAGAATCCGCTGTTCATTGCTATCCAAAAGAAAAATCCAGTGCGGGAATAACACTTAAGACGCGTTAGATGATAACTTTCTTCGTTCGCGAATTGGAGTAATTAAAGATGTATATCAGGGAGTTGGGGGTTTTTAGGCGGGCACTAACTATAGGCAAATCTAAAAAGGATTTATTAATTTCAATCCGCATTCCTCGAAATCTCGTATGTTTCGAGTTGCTACACTAAAACTATTTGCTCTAGCAATTGATGCAATTTGTCCATCGGGCACATTGAGAGGTCTACCAATTGCTCTGCGGTGTCCCATTATCTCGGCATATTTATGAGCTGCTGGTTCATCAAAGCTCAATATACGTTGATAGAAACCTCGTGCTACGAATCCTTCGAATCGCTCAGTCAATAATTTTTTTCTTTTGCCGTCGGGCATAATATATAAACCATAACCTATTTCAGCAATGCTGATTGTCGAAAGATATAAGGTCATTGTATCTTGATTGTTGAGCCAATTAAGTACGGTATTTGTTGGTGATGGGGCCATTATGGCGGACACAATATTTGTATCAATAAGGATCATTCGTTGAAGTCTAATGGTTCGTGCGGTTTGTGTTGATGAATCGCCAGTTCCACACCATTTGCTGGACCGAAATATTCGGTTGCTAAATCGCCAAGTCTTTCAGGTGCCTCGACGGTGCGTTTTAATATTTGGCGTACTTCTTCTTCCATGGAAACACCGTGTTTTGCAGCTCTAACTCTCAATCTTTCATAGAGTTCACTGTCAATCTTACGAACGCTTAAACTCGCCATGGTACGCCCCCTAAATGATGGGTAAAAGATGCAAATAATGCTAGCAGCTGATGGCGATGATGTCAATTGCCAGCCTTGTCCAATACCATGAAGCAGATCCTCTTTTCCAATACGAAATGTAACTACTCACCTCATCCAAGAAAACTTGACCACTACAATAAAGCGGGTGTGATGGATGAAGACCCTGCGTGAGTTTGACGCTTTATGCTTACCTCTTGTAGTCTTTCCAGAGAACGAATTTAATTCGGGAATACTGCGTTGCAAGTCTGTACTGCAGTCGTGTACACCAGATGGATGCGCTTACCTGTTTCCATTAATCCATCGATCAACCAATACCCATTGAATGTTGGTTCAATGGCAATGGCTTCAATTTGTGATTGTATAGGTTGATAGTAATAACTACAAAAAAATGGGTCGGAGCACGTATATTTGTTAATATACGAAAACTTAATATTAGGGTCTGTTGACGTTTCTTTTTTACCACCAAAGGGTTTTCATATGGAGAATAAACAAAACGAAAACAAAACGGGTCAAGTCTATTTAATAATATTTAATGCAAAGGTTTTATGGTGATATCTACTGGTAAATATCAGCTTACGATGTGGTCAATATTTTATGGCTGTCTTGTAAGATATAGTCGAGGAAGGTACGGGCTGCAAGTGAAAGTTTTTTCCCTTTTCTGTGTACAACATACCAGCGTCGTTTAACCGGAAACCCTGCTACATCTAATAACACTATTTTTCCGGCTTCGCGTTCTAGATGAAGACTGTGCAGGGATAATACGGCCAAGCCAAGGCCCGCCATCACGCCTTGTTTTATGGCTTCACTGCTGCCTAGTTCCATATAGGGTTCGACCTTTAATCCTCTTTCTTCTAACATTCTATCAAATACCAGGCGGGTGCCAGACCCGAGTTCGCGTTCCAAAAAGCGTTCTTTGCTGAGTTCCTCTAAGCTAATATTGTTTTTGTTCGCCAATGGGTGAGTGGGGGGGGCTACCATGACGAGGATATTCTCTAAAAACGGATGGGCTTCAAACCCTTGGGCGTTGGGAATTTGTCCCATAACCACAAAGTCGTCTTCGTTATTGGTTAGGCGTTCTACCACGCGTGCACGGTTAGTGAATTTCATTTTTGGTTCTACATCTGGGTATTGTTGGAGGAAGCTGCCCAGTAAATGAGGCATAAAATACTTGGAAGTGCTTACTACTGAGAGTTGCAAGAGGCCTTTTACTTCGCCTTTTAATTCTTTAATGCTGTTTTTCAGTTGCGCGACTTTATCGAGGATCTCCTCGCTTGCCTGATACACTGTTTTGCCGGCGGTCGTGGTAAATATCGTTTTGCCTACTTGCTCGAATAAGGCCAGTCCGATTTGCTGTTCCAGGCGTTTTATTTGAATGGAAACAGCAGGTTGGCTGAGGTTTAGCTCTTTTGCGGCACGTGTGTAACTGCTGTTTTTAGCGACGCTAACAAACAATTTTAGTTGTTGTAAGGTGAAGTGCATGAAATATAGTTCATTTACAAATGTAAATGTATTTTATAACAATAATTAATTTTTGTTAATGATTTTTTGTTGTTATAGTGCCCACACATGAAAACATGTCGTTTCCCCAGATTATACCGTGAGGGGAGCAAGATTTGAGTGCTGAGGGAGATGAATCCTTTGGTCAAACCTAAGTCAACGAGAGGACGCTAACTAATGGCTGAAAAAACCTATAGCGCGGGTGTTAAAGAGTACCGCGAAACTTATTGGATGCCCGAGTATACACCAAAAGACACTGATATTTTGGCGTGTTTTAAGATCACTCCACAAGCGGGTGTGCCACGTGAAGAAGTAGCAGCAGCGGTTGCGGCTGAATCGTCAACGGGTACTTGGACGACGGTCTGGACTGACTTATTAACTGACCTAGACTACTATAAAGGTCGTGCCTACTCTATTGAAGATGTTCCTGGCGACGATACTTGTTTCTATGCGTTCATTGCTTATCCCATCGATTTATTCGAAGAAGGTTCAGTGGTCAATGTACTCACCTCATTGGTTGGTAACGTATTTGGTTTTAAAGCCTTGCGTGCACTTCGTTTAGAAGATATTCGCTTCCCTATTGCTTACGTCATGACTTGTAATGGACCGCCTCAAGGTATTCAAGTAGAGCGTGACATCATGAATAAATATGGTCGTCCAATGTTGGGTTGTACGATTAAACCTAAACTGGGTTTGTCTGCTAAGAACTACGGTCGTGCTTGTTATGAAGGTTTACGTGGTGGATTGGATTTCACTAAAGACGACGAAAATGTAAACTCTCAGCCATTTATGCGCTGGAGACATCGTTTTGATTTTGTTATGGAAGCAATCCATAAAGCGGAAGCTGAAACAGGTGAGCGTAAAGGTCATTATTTGAACGTTACTGCGCCGACTTCAGATGAAATGATGCGTCGTGCGGAATATGCAAAAGAGATCGGCGCACCTATCATCATGCATGACTACCTAACCGGTGGTTTGTCAGCCAATACTCAGTTAGCTCAATGGTGTCAAAACAACGGTATGCTGTTGCATATTCATCGTGCAATGCATGCGGTGCTTGATCGCAATCCGCATCACGGTATTCACTTCCGCGTATTGACTAAAGTACTGCGTTTGTCAGGTGGTGATCATCTACATTCAGGTACGGTTGTTGGTAAGTTAGAAGGTGATCGTGAAGCGACCTTGGGTTGGATCGACACGATGCGTGATTCTTTCATCAAGGAAGATCGTTCACGCGGTCTCTTCTTTGATCAAGATTGGGGATCAATGCCGGGTGTCATTCCAGTGGCTTCTGGTGGTATTCATGTATGGCATATGCCTGCCTTAGTTAACATTTTTGGCGATGATTCTGTATTGCAGTTCGGTGGTGGTACATTGGGTCACCCTTGGGGTAATGCTGCTGGTGCTGCGGCTAACCGAGTTGCAGTTGAGGCTTGTGTTGAAGCGCGTAATACGGGTCGTGAGCTTGAGAAAGAAGGCAAAGATATACTGATTGCCGCGGCTAAGCATAGTCCTGAGCTCAAGATGGCGATGGAAACTTGGAAAGAAATCAAGTTTGAATTCGATACCGTTGACAAGCTAGATGTTGCGCATAAATAAGCGAGTTTAGGTAGTGCTTAACGTGTGAGATATTGGGTGGGCGAAGTTTTATTTAGCCCACCGTTTCACCGCCGAATATTGAATTGATTTGAGGAATTTAAAATGAGTGAAATGCAAGATTACAAATCAAGCTTAAGCGATGCATCAAGTCGTAAGTTTGAAACTTTTTCATATCTGCCAGAGATGAGCGACAAACAAATCCGTGAGCAGATCAAATATATCGTCAGCAAGGGCTGGAACCCAGGCATAGAACATTGTGAGCCTGAGAATGCGTTCCAAAACTTCTGGTATATGTGGAAGCTACCAATGTTTGGTGAAACAGATATTGATGCCATCCTCGCTGAGTGTGCGGCTTGCAACAAAGCACATCCAAAAAATCACGTGCGTTTGTTAGGTTATGACAATTTTGCACAATGTGCCGGTGCTTCCATGGTTATCTATCACGGAAAATCTGTTTAACACGGCAGGGTAGTAGTAAGATCGACTAAGCCCCTGCCCGACGCCATCGGACAGGGGCTTTTTTATGTACAGGACGTACGGTATGTCACGAGAGGCAGGACGCCGGCAGTGACGCATGTACAGGACGTACGGGTAATAAAGTGCTCCTGCGTTTATTACACTTCCTTCCATCCATGGCGATCGTAGTTATGTGGGCAGTGATACATTAATCGACGAGTTAAGACTAAGACGAGTAAAGATATGGCGAAACCAGATAAATATATAGGAATTGATAAAGACCTCAATGGTGGTATGACGACCATTGGAAAAATTATTCGAGATGCTTGGGTTTTTGGACTCCTTCCTGAAACAGAAACCTGTGAGGGTTGGAATTTACCGGGTGTTGATGCTTTATTGCAAAAGGTTAATGCTGAATGGGACAAATATGGTTGCCTAGTGAAACATTTGCCTGATGAATTGAGAGCGCGGCATGATCGAATTCATGGTGCGGCCCTGGTTAAAGCCAAAGAAGCTGGCTGGGGAGGTGAAGTTGAGACCGACGATGAGAAATAAGAAATAAGATTCTTGGGTTTTCTGCTTAAGTAATAGATGGTGTTTGTTACTTAAACAAGATGTGTGACTTAATCAGAAAGCCTCTAAATATACTCGAACCCAAATGAAATGAAAGGTGCATTATGTCTGCTAACAATTTAACTGTAGATTCCAATCAATACATTATCAAATCTGAACCTTATTATGAGTCTGTTGCTGATGAAGTAGCGCTCTATGAGGCAGCCTATGGTGTGCGTATGCCGGTGATGTTGAAAGGGCCTACCGGCTGTGGTAAATCGCGCTTTGTTGAATACATGGCCTATAAACTTGGCAAGCCATTGATTACCGTAGCGTGTAATGAGGACATGACCGCATCTGATTTGATAGGACGTTATCTATTAGACAAAGATGGGACCAAATGGCAAGACGGTCCATTAACCACGGCTGCACGCATAGGTGCGATTTGTTATTTAGATGAGGTGGTAGAAGCCAGGCAGGATACCACGGTCGTTATTCATCCGTTGACGGATCATCGGCGATCACTGCCGCTGGATAAAAAAGGCGAGTTGATTGAAGCTCATCCTGATTTTCAGCTAGTGATTTCGTATAATCCGGGCTATCAAAGCTTGATGAAAGATTTAAAGCAATCGACTAAGCAACGTTTTGGCGGTTTGGATTTTGATTACCCCGGAGAAGAAGTAGAGACTGCAATTGTGTCTAAAGAATCGGGTGTTGATCCGCAAACCGCGGGTAAACTGGTGCAAATTGCACATCGTGCGCGTAACCTGAAAGGACATGGTTTGGACGAGGGTATTTCGACACGTTTATTGGTATACGCAGGCCAGTTGATTAACAAAGGCGTTGCACCGCTTGCTGCGTGTAGCATGACAATGGTAACACCGTTAACCGATGACCCGGATATGCGTGATACGCTAAACGCAGCTGTACAGACATTTTTTAGTTAACGATTTTGTTAATGATTGTTGGTTATTATTAAACGACAGAGGCTACCGAGAGCACAGAGTTAATAAATGTTATTTTCACTCTGAGTTTTAGCAGTCTGCCTGGTTTAGTTTTCTTAGTGTTAGTACAGCGTTAAAATAGCTTTGACGCTGTACGTAGGTGGTTAGAAGATTATAATTCATGAGCATTAAACTCGAAGATTACAAAGAACAGTTGCAAGGTATCGCACCAGAGATTCATGACATCCTGGAAGGCACATTCAAGGAAGCGGCGCGTGTTATGTCGCCCGCGGGGTTGCAGGTATACCTTGATGGTGCCAAGGGCCTGAGCAATCTCGGTCGCGGCAAGGGTCTTGTTATTTGCTATTTGCAGGAGATGCCGCTGGTAGTGAAAGAGTGTGGCGAAGATATTATCGGCGATTGTATTGCTGCTGCTTTGAAATTGTCTTCGATGACCTCTGGTGAAGTGATTACGTTGATGTTTAGTAGTCTGCCTACGGCAGCTCGTCGTCTGGGTGATGCCGAATTGTTACGCGGCTATCTGACGCTCATTCATCAGTTGTCATCAACTGCCGCTCGTGGTTTGCGTCCTATGCTTAGCCACATTGATGAGCTATTATCAAAACTTACCTTGAGTGGCTTACGTCGCTGGGCAAATTTTGGTGCGCAAGCTTATCGTCGTGATTTTAATAATTTAACCTCGTATTTCAGTCTCGAGTCTCAAGACAGTTTGGCGATGTTGCAACAGGAACGCCGCGGTACACTGTTTATAGATACCCAGCGCAAACTGAATTTTTACCTACGCGCATTATGGGGACGAGATTTTTTTCTACGTCCTACCGGTGCAGATTACACCGACTTCCGCCCCTATATCGAAGCGCATGTCTTGCACATGCCCGATGCCGTGGATGATCTTGGAACGGTTAAAGGTCTTGAACTGTATCGTGCTACGGCGGCGCATATGGCAGCTCATCTTTGTTATACCAGCTCTCGAATTTCGGCTGAGCAACTTAGCCCTGCGCAGATATTTTTTATTGGGTTCATCGAGGACGCACGGATTGAATACAAGGCGATCAAAGATTTCCCGGGTCTGAAAAAATTATGGTATTCATTGCTTGTTATGGAATATGCGGGTGAGGTTGAGCATCCGACCATGAAGGTGCTCGAAAAAATGACATTGATGTTGCTGGATAACTCGGTTACCTGTGACGACAATGAACTCAATGTATTTAGTGAGCACTTCCATTCTAGGATTGAGCAAGAACAGGATCATAACCAGTTCAGCTGGCATTTAGGATTAGAATTATTCAATATCTTCGCAGTACGAAAAGACGTGCCTAGCATACGTATCTTGGAACGTATTCGTACTCCGTATCGTGATGACAATCGTTTTGTTTGGGAATTTGAAGAATTCACCTTTGATACGATGAATGAATACATATCAGCGGCACAGCGCCAGGTACGTAAGACTGTTAGTGTGATCGAAATGGCCAACGAGGTTGATTGTGAGCTAGCGGGCGATGACGCACAAGAGATTTGGACTTGCGCTACCGAAATGCATCCCTATGAAGATGACTTGAATAACACTAAGAGTTTTAATCAGATGTGGGGTAAGGAGCCAATTTCTGATCCGTTCCATTATCAAGAATGGGATTACCATATACAGTTACATCGTCCGGACTGGGTGACTGTCTATGAGCGGCATCAACCGAGGGGAAACCCAGAGGATATTGACAAGATACTCACCGCGCATCGTCCGGTTGCGCATCGGATTAAGCAAATTATTGACTTGCTGACCCCGGCGGGCGTGCAGCGCCAACGCAATATGGAAGATGGGGATGAGATTGATGTCAATGCAGCCGTTGATGCCATGATTTCCATGCGCATGGGTGAGCAACCTAATCCGCGTATTACGATGCGCAACGTATTAAAAACTCGAGATCTCGCGGTCGTGGTTTTGATGGATCTTTCAGAATCGACCAACGAATTGGTTGATGGCAGTGATAAGACTATCCTGCAACTCACCCGCGAGGCGGTGACGTTGGTTGCTACGGCGATCAATGGTATTGGCGATCCGTTTGCACTCCATGGTTTTGCCTCCGATGGGCGCCATGATGTGCAGTATTATCGCTTTAAAGATTTTAATCAGCATTTTGATGATGATGCAAAGTCTCGTGTTGCCGGTATGCGCGGTGGGTTTTCTACGCGTATGGGAGCGGCGATGCGGCATGCTGGACACCACTTGCTTAAGCAAGCAGAACGGCGCAAGTTATTATTGATAGTGACGGATGGTGAACCTGCTGATATCGATGAACGTGATCCGCAACATCTACGCCACGATACCAAGAAAGCGGTAGAAGAATTATATACCCAAGGAGTACTTAGTTATTGCTTGACGCTAGATCCTCATGCGGACAGCTATGTAAAACGAATCTTTGGCGCAAATAATTATACCATCGTTGACAACGTCGATAAGCTACCTGAGCAGTTACCAACCTTATTTGCGAGTTTGACGAGTTAGGGATTGAGCTGATGTTAGGGTAACAAAGGAAAGCTGTGAGTCGAGTTAAGGACGTTCCTATTTATCAGCAGCGGGAATATGAAGTAGAGGCCAAGCTTTATAATCTTTGGCGTCGTGCCAAGTTGCATTTTCCTTGTCCTATCCGTGTCCCTTTGAAGGGTTATCAAGATGTCGTCATGGTGTTAGAGAAACATGAATGGGTTTGTGTCGACGAATCAAAGAATGATTTACCGGTTCTAGCTTGGGTGGAGTTTGCAGACCAAGGACGCAATGCGTTACATGCGCCAGTAAAATGCAAGCTGAACTATTACCATTTTGCTGCGTCGAAAATACGTGCCCATGCCTTGCTGTTGATGGCGGAATTCCTAGAAACCCGCCTGCACGATGACGGCCCTATTAAATGATACGTCAACAGTCCCTAGGATTAAAAAACGAGGTTTACTGATGAAAAGATTAATCCTGATATTTATACTCGCATCCGTATTTGCGTTGCTTGTAGCTTGCTCAGAGGAGCAGCAGAACAAAATTTCACGCCTGGGAGTAAGTTGGTTAGAAGGTGATTATAAAGTAACGTTTGCCGAGGGCAGTCATTTGCGAACCTGGACTGTGAGGGATAGTAAAGTCACGAGTGAGTCTGTCAAAGGTTATTATTATTTCTGGGCGATGGAAAATGGCAAAAAAATATATGTGCAAACGCCAATTGCTAGGACTTACATAGAAGAAATTAAATAGGGCTTAAACCGAAGTTACCTCAGTTTTTACCATGTCGATCAACAAGTCTGCGACGGCGCGTACTCGCGGAGAATGTCGAACATCCGGGTGCATTACTAAACATAGCGGGCATAATGCGAGCTTGGGTGCATTGGGTACTAGGATTAGTTTGTCGGTGGTTTTGGCCAGAAACTCAGGTAGAACGGTCACCCCCCAGCCTTCACATGCTCCATGAAAAAGCAATAAGAGATCATTAGCACGCATGATAAAACGGCGCTTGCCAGCAAAACTTTCAAGCCACTGCTTTTGCAAAAAATCAGGCATATTATGATCAAATCCGAGAAAAGTCCATGTGGATGGAGAGCCTTCGACAGCATCAGGACTGGCGTATATGCCATATTTCAACTCAGCAATGGTGCGAGAAACCAAACCTGGCTCCGTCGTCGGACCAATACGCAATGAAATATCTGCCTCCCTGCGAACCAAATTGGCAACCCGCATTTCACCCACTAGCTCCAGGTCAATACTGGGCAAGCTACTGCGCAAGGTTTTTAACCGGGGAAGGAGAAAGTGGCTTACCAATAATGGTGGTGCTGAGACGCGGACTTTACCGGCCAAACGAGCAACACCGAGTGCGGCACGTTCAAAGCCAAGTGCCTCCTCTTCCATGCATTTTGCTAAGTTAAGTAGTTGCTCGCCCTCCGATGTGATTTTCCAACCCCGAGGAAGTCGATCAAACAAACGAACTTGTAAACTGCGTTCTAATGTATCAACTCGACGACTGACGGTGGAGTGCTCAACAGCCAGAACTCTAGCCGCCGCAGATAAGCTTCCCTTTCTAACCACTGCCAGGAAATACCGAACATCATCCCACAACATCATTATATCTAAACCATTATTCGATTATTTATGCACATAAGCTGTCTAATTATAGCAGTTTTCGATCATTTATAAACAGAGTAAGCTTCGGTTTGTGGTGAATCTATAGGAGGAAAAAATGATGCAAGCCGCAGAAATGAAAGCCATAGGCGCGTACAAGGCGCTTCCAATAAGCCATTCTGAATCATTGCTTGATTTACGCATGCCAATTCCAGAACCCGTAGGGCAGGATTTGCGGGTAAAAATTGCAGCTGTCGGTGTTAACCCGGC